>NZ_JBHHJU010000025.1:0-84824 GCF_042136325.1 Neobacillus sp. KR4-4 | reverse complement strand
GATTAGGTGTTCGGTGTGGTAACCTCACTTTTAACCTAATTTCACGGGGGTGGCAAGTTTTTTGCATTTAAATCCCTTTAAATCAAGGATTATTAACTTTTTTAATATAAAAGTTTTGACAATACGTAAAACGATGGCGAGGGTCATATATGGAAAATTCATTGGTTATATGACCTTCGGGCTCTTTTCTGGAGTAACGAAAAAAGTCCAATCTCTCAATTTTAATGCTGAGAAATTGGGCTTTTTATTTTGAAATTTCCTTAGCTTTGTAAAAGTCGCGTTTTGCTGGTGGTACCACAACATGCCCATCCAGCCCTAGGATTTTTTGAAGGACTTTCAATTAAATTTATTCCCGACCTGTTAATTGACCGACAAATTCAACATCATTTATCTTCCAACCCTGCTCTTTAACATAGATCAGCGACGTTTTCACAATAACGGTTTCCGTATTTGAGACATTGTTAAATTCAGTTGTAAGTTTAAACTCATTAAAAAATTCAGCTTCAGTCTTTGAGGACTGATATTCAAAAGGTTTCAATCCGACCATTGAAGACTTAACCGATTGTTTAGATTTAGGGAGTTCCGTTCCGGAAGGATGGGTAGCATTAAAACCTTGATCGGTCATCAGTGGTTTGATTTTCTTATATCGTTCGGTAGTAGTTTGATAGGTGAAAATTTTTTCAAGGAACTTCCGATTCACGTCTAACGCATCTGTATTTTGAACAGAAGATAAGGTTTTCATCCGATCTTCATAATTTCTTTGATTCGCTTTTACTTCCTGCAACTGTGATCGTAAACCGAAAATATACATGATAATTAAAACAGCTGCAACAAAAACGAGCATGAGCAAAATGTAATTTTTCTTTTGATTTGGTTCCAAGATTTCCCCCCTATCACTGAATTCTTCTAAAACCTAAGAATGGATAAAGTTTCTTCCATTCTTCTACAGAAGAATAAGAGATTCCGTTGCCATTTGCATTAATGAACTTTCCATTTCCTACATACATTCCAACATGAGAAGCTCCTGGCTTGTAGGTTGAGAAGAAAACCAAATCACCAGGACTAATTTGATCTTCAGAAACGGGAATGGTTTTGTTGTATTGGGATTGAGCTGTACCAGTCATATCAATACCGATTTGACTAAAAGCATATTCCATTAGCCCTGAACAGTCAAACCCTCCAGCAGCCGGTGTTCTCCCCCCCCCACACATAAGGCTGGCCGAGGAATTTTTTCATAAAATTATGGACCTTTTCCACATCAAAACGTTGGGTACCATCCCCTACAACAACTACTTTTCCATCTCCTGAATGATAATAGCGAAGCACATGCTCAACATAGTCAACATCACCGTATCGGGGCCAACCGTTCTTGGCAGCCATCAATTGACTAAATTGGATGGCTACTTCTTTGGAGTATCCCCCATGTTCTAGAGCGAACGGAATAAATCCACTTCCCATGTTATAAGATTGAAGCGCCAATTTTGGGTCTCCTTGGGCTTTCTTCATCACTTCCGCAAAAATATTTGACACCAATTTTAATAGACAATTCGGGATCTGTGATCGCTCCTGGTGGTAAACCGATAGATTCGGAGGATTGCATCACATCTAACTGTCTTCCTCCTGACTCTTGTTGGATAAGGGCCATGATAAGCCCCACATACTCATCAACCCCATATTCCCCTGCATAATTCCTTATAAGGGGTTCATATCGCAATACCTCAGCTGATATTTTCGCAGTTCCTCCAGCTTTTTCTCCTGACATCCCCGATTCAAATTGATTCTCTCCACCTAAACTAATTGAAATAAATAAGGCAAAACCGAAAATAGATGTGAGGAGAAGAAGAATACCTGCAATAATCCAAGTAAGAGGGTTTTTAAGAACGGCTACAGTTCCAGCAACTCTTGCCCCTTTCTTCAAAACACCTTGCATAGGATCTCCTTTCTAAAAGCAATTCTGACGCAATGAAACAGAACACCGTTCATAAAACTAAATGTGATTGTGTCAAAATGCTTTTCTCCAACATCATTTTCGTGGTTTAGCGCTTGGGTTTCTACTTTCTGATCTCTTGACATTTTCAGTAGGTGGATTGGCATTTCGCGATTTAATCTGTTGTTGCGCTTCCCATTGAGTGAGATATTTGTCCGATTCTCTTGAAGCTGCTACTTCATTTTTACTATCCATTCTTCCTGACGGACTACGGTGAGAGGAAGGTTTAACCTCTTCGTTTTTTCTAGCTTCTCGATTGGAATTTCAAGCCGACTGACTAGAATTACTACTCTTACTAGCCTCTTCACCTTTTCCACTTTTGTAATCATCTAAATGCACAATACCAGCATTTCGTGAAGCTGATCGCGGGGCTGCTCCTGCTGCCAATGCCGCGACTGCATTTTTCCCACCTTTGCCAGCAGCTTGTTGTCCTTGATTGTTGCCTGTGACTTGTTTTTGTGGGGTATTCTCTCCCCATGCATTTCGGTGTTTGGATCGGGTTCCACTCGATACTATACCAGGTGTAGCAGTTGAAGCCGTTTTCTGTCCTGCTCCTTCTTCACCTGATGGAAACCCTTCTTGACGTTTTTTATTCTGATGAGTTTTATAAGCTTGCCCCACCATTCTTTTTGCCCCTTTGAACCCTTTATCGCCAGCGTCACCCATTTTACTAAAGGAGTTTGTTGTCGCTCTCTCGACGACTTGTTGACCTTGTATCATCCCCGCTGAAGCAACTTCGAATAGTTCCGAACGATATTTAAATAAACCCCACATGGTAATACAGATCAAGAAGACGACAAATGCATAGCCTTCTACTCCATTCGTGACTTTGACCGATTCATAAAGTAAGCTAACAATTCCCGTAATGACAGCGATTAAAAGCACCAATCCTGCTTTCATCAGTAAGACGCCTACGATTTTTTTTCCGTGGTTTAACGCACTTTCACTGTAAGAAGGGATTAACGAAAGAACAAGTGGAATTCCTGTGAAGATCACTAAGGCTAGGAACCATACTTGAAGCAAAAACTTAAAGATTCCTAACAATAAAACAGGAATCGAAAGAGCAATAGTGGAAATGATCGTAACGATTAAATACCCAAATCGTTCACCACTAAAATCCGGTGTCATTTGCTTGTTACCATTCTTTGCTTCATCGGTTACGACCTCGCTCCTTTTTGCTTTACCCTCTTCTATATAAGGCTTAATTTCCAAAAGTTTATCTACCCGGTTTGGATCCTCACTTACAATGTCCGCTTCTTTTGTAGATCCATAATTTAATAGTAAATACGGACGCTTAACCATGAGGTTAAACAACTGATTGTCTAATACCGCCATTCCCTCTTTGGGATTATATGCTGCGTTGCTGTCAAATCCATCAGAACTAACAAGAACGTTTACCGAGCTGGCAATCCCTTCAAGCTCCGCCCCTCTGTCATTCAGCCATTTGATATTTCCTGTTGCATCAGAATAAAACCAAAAGGTGAGAACCAGGATAGCCAAAGCACCAACAATTGCCTTTACTGCATGACCGACTTGTTGATTGACAAAATAACGCCATGCTGCAGCTCCTCCTACAAAAATGACAAACAAGGGTAAGAAAGTCCCTGACATAATTTCATAGATTCGTTGACTCATAATGCCTGCTTCGCTTGCAATGATACTAATTAAATCGAAAGACATAAGCTGATCAATAGAATAAAGGGTAAAGCTAGCAACTGTTTTATTAAACCCCCACATTCCTTGATTAATGGCATGTAAGGCATTATCACCAGTATCTTTAAGACCGTCCCCAATATTCGCCTCCATCCTGTAATGTTCGAAAGGATATTCCTTACTTTCCAATGTCACACGGCCAACGGTTACTTCTTTTTTCTGAATAGTTGGTGAGATATCATCCGCAAGTGAAGCTGTTGGCATAAGGAGAAAAAGTAACGCAAAACATATCCCGATTCCCCGTTTCAGGAATTTCATCCAATCCCTCCTTATTTACAGTGGATACAAGCTTCCCTTTTAAAACTTTTTCTTATTTCCTCTGGATCTACATCTCTACTTTTTTCTATATCAATTTTTAATTCTCCATTTTTTTCACGAACAACATAACTGCCTTCTACTTTGTTTCCCTTTTCAGGATTTGTATAGTTAAATAAGCTGTTATACCATTCGTTCTTTTTATCATAATAAACTTCAATTTTCATATCCTCGTACTTAAGACTATTGCTTCTAGCAGGACTATCTTTATGAATTTCGTTAATCGACTGTACTGTCTGTATAATTAATTGCAATTTGCAATAAATAATGGCCTCCCGCAGGATCCGCTCCTTCTTGATAAGACCACCCGGATAACGTCATTTTGGTAGTGGCATCTCCCGAAAGTAAAATCCTCTGAGTCAAAAATTTATTCTTCCCTTTTTCTCCACTGAGTTTAAAGGAATTATTGCCGACGTACACTCGTGTATCATTACTATCCGTCTTTTGATAACGGCCATCTGCTGGAGTAAAATTGCCACTTGTAGACCAATTTAATGGTATCGGATCTGTGGGGCTGCTATATCGTTCAAAGCTGGAATTTTCAATAAGGTTATAGGCGCTGACAACATTCCCTTTTTCAATTTGGAGCGCATCAAAGTAAGCCGTTCCTTGCCCTGCATCTAATGTAGCGGATACTCTTATTGTTGCAGTACCTGTTGGAATATTTAAAATAATCGTCTGTAATCGCGTCCAATCATGCGTTCCGGTTAACCCATAGGAGCTTCTTTGACCTAGCCAAGCGTTTGAAGCATCAAAGAATTCGACTTTGAGATAAGCTTTTCCAGTAGTCGCTGCCGTTTTAACATATCCGCTAAATACATATGTTTCTTGAGCAGTGAAATTGAAGGTCTGATACACAATGGCCCAGCCGGTTGGATTTGAAATGCTAACCGATCGATTGCCAAATTTAGCTGTAGATGCCCAAGCAAATTGGGCAGTGGTTCCATATTGGACCGCTTGCGTCCAATAATCAGGCCATGTAGTCCCAAACTCAAAGCTAGAGTTCTGAAAGAGATTATCTGATACAGATAAAGGATTTGTATGATAAAGAAGATTGCCAACTGAATCGTATCTCTTTGAAACCGATTGCACATAAGGATCAATCGATTCTGTTTCATTATTTTTCACATCATAATCATACAGCTCTACATTCTGATTGAAGTCTTGTTCTTTTATCAGATTGTTTTGATTATCAAATGAATAATATGCTTGTTCGTTTTCGGGTAATTTTTCAGATGTTACATTCCCTTGATCATCGTACTCATATATGTACGATGAATTCTTAGGATCCTGCAATTGGACGACTTCATTATTGTCACTATATCTGAATATTGTCGTTTTTTTATTCGCTGGATCTGTAATGTTTTCGATGATTTGGGTGACTCTGCCCAAGGAATCATAGCTGAAGTCTGTTCGTTGGGTGACATTGTTATATTTAGTAGTCCAGTTATTGGGTGGATCATAGCTAAAAGTACTAACACTCTCTGTGACTGTGCCTTCGATCGTAATAGGGCGGCTTACTTTACTTACTCTGCTGGATACATCGTAGGTAAAGGAGGTCGTAATATTTCGGCCATCTTTCCTGCTAGTTAGCCTCCCTATACTGTCATACCCAAAATTTTTTGTAATATTTTTCGCATTTGTATACGAAATTAAATATCCATTTACATCCTGTGAATATCGATATAACCGGTTTTCAAATGTAATCGTTGAGACAAATCCATTACTCCCATAAGATATACTTAATGCGCGACCTGAAGCATCTTGAATGGTTTGTAATTGATCGGAGGGATTATAAGTAAATGTGGTGACGTTGCCATTTAGATCTGAAATCGATTGAATGCGTCCTTTATTATTAAAGGTAATCTTTGTCGTTTGATCTGTAAGAGTAAGGATAAGGTCCCGTCTAATTGTCTAGATAAATTCAAATAAATCCCACTTTGAGCGATATAGCCACCATCGACTGATTCTCCAAAGAAGTGTCTAGTTCCATCATTATCGATATAGACAACAGGACCTGATACCCCGTAGATTAGCCGAGCATCAAAATTACTAGACCATCCATACCCAAATACCCCCTTTTCAACGGTATTTCGACTATTGTAAGTTCTTTCTACAGTTAGTGGAATACCACGGCCAGGAACGTCAAAATCAGCTTCTGTCAATATTAAATTCCCATTACTTGGATTGATTCCATCCTCTGTTCGATGCCAAAAATCTTCGAGGCCAATCGGATCGACTTCATAAGTAATCGAAATTTTTGGTACATAAGACGCTGTATTTTCCTTTGTTGTAAAGGACGCCCATGGTGCCGTACTTTCATCCCTATTTTTTAGCATCAGCCCATAATTGGATTGGACACCATTATACCAATCTTGTGTCAATTTTGTGATGTACCATACCCAGAACGCATTGGAAGTATTGGGCGCTAAACTTGATTCTGCAGTAGCTGCAGCCGAAGGCTGAGTGTCCCAAGTTACAGCATCGCCCCAGGATGAATTAAGTCGATACAAATCCACAGTTGTATTCGATACGCCAGTGTTCGTTTGATATGCTTGGAAGGTAGCTGTTGTAATTCGGCTATTACTCGGCAGTGGGGGCAGAGCAAATCGAATTAAAGAACGAGTAACCCCGTAGGATGGAGTCATGCCTGTATGCATATACATACTACTTGAATAAGAGGATTGGGGATAGCGATTGGAAATAAACGTGTCTCGAATTAATAAAGTAGATTGAAGGGAAGGGTCAATCGTGACAGGGTAGCTTCTACTAGGATTATTTAAATAGCTGGTATCAAGGCTAATATCAATAAACGTTCGATTGCCCTCTTTACGAATATTAAAATTGGCATTATCCGAATAGATACCATTCGAATCAATCATTCTAGGCTTTTCGAGAATCCACAGTAGGTCTCCAAATTGAGAGGAAATAGTGATATTGCCATTCGCCAACAAACTTGCTGATAAATTTGCTGGTATTTTCAGCTCAAAGGAATATTGACTTTGACCCGTAGGTGCTTTTAAAATGAGGGATTCTTTTATCTTATCATTAGTCACTACATAAGATAAATCAACTTGTGGAAGGATATCAGGATAAATGATTTGATCATTATTAATCACCGATTTTACTTTTCGCGCTCCAACTAGTAGCATATCAAAATTGTATCCTTGCTTTTGTACAGAAACTAATTTGCTTATATCTGATTCTTCTGCGAATATCGACTTAAATTCATTCGCAGTGTTGATAAATTTATCGGGAGCTAGAGGACTCTTCTTTAGGGTATTATCAATCCTTTTCCATTTTTTATCACTGATATCTTGGTAGAAAATTGGCTGATTGTAAATTTCCTCTGTAAAACTACCATCAGGATTGATAAACCGGGTGGAGTTCCGTGTTCTCTTATTTGTTAATTCCATTTTTGTTTTTGGTTTCTTTTCAGGAAGTTCCCCAATGTCAGGTATGATATCATATGTTTCAATTTTCCTTTGGGCTTCACCTAGTAACATTATATCCCCTCCAAATGTCCAAATCCTTTCCATATTTATTCTGTGAGCTAGAAAAATATTCAATATCATTTTCCAAAATCAATAAGGATTTCTTAATTCATTAAGGACTCCTCATAAGTCATTATTTTTTTGTAAATGATCTATTTTAATTAGAAAGTTTTTACTACCCTTCTTCAACAATCAGGGAAATCTTTATTTACTCTCTTACTCAACAAAATGGTCCTTTAATGGAGCAACATACTGGAATTTACCAACTTCGACAATCATAATGACGGAGCTACAGTTCGTCTTAAGTGCTACAACGTTTGTGTCACTAGACAATGCTAATATTAAGGATTTTTAAATGTTATGATATCGTTTTTTACAGAGACTACTTTCCATCCTTTCCCCACAAACTTTCTTATATACAATATTTATGCGATGATAAAAGAAAAGAGGTAAAATAACAAAGTTACTTTACCCCTTCAAGAAAAACTCTTTTTATACGATTCCAATTTTTCCATGTAATAAAGCGTTGCCGTACCAAAAACACCCCTTTGTGTTCAGGAAATCTTATTATTATAATATAAATTCAATTAGCCTCAAGGACTGAACTTCTTTTATCGCCTCTTTAACTTTTTCCTTCCCCGCTCCATGTTCATCCTTACCAGAGAAAAAGATCTAATTTTCATTCTGAATCCGTTCTTAAAGACTACTAAAAGAATACTGAGGTAAAATAATTTGGATATGAGTTCCTTTTGAACTACTATCCATCACTTTTATATCTCCTCGATGTTCAAGAATGATGTTTTTTACAAATGGTAATCCTAAACCTAATCCCTCAGTTTTAGAAGTCGTAAAAGGATCAAAAATACTATTCCAATTGTCCGCAGGTATTCCTATTCCGGTATCAATAATATTAATAAAAATTCTATCCACTTGAATATCAGTAGAAAACATGATATTTCTTATGGAACCTTCCTTCGGAAAAGCCTCCGAACTATTTTTGATTAAATTGACAAATACCTGCTTTAAGTACGCGTGGTTGGCATAGGTTTTTAATGTTGAATATTTTTTGTCAAAAAAAACTTCTACGGCATTTCTTTGCAAAAACTCTTCTGATATTTCAATGGATTGTTCAATAATTTCATTCAGATCCACCATTTTGAAATCAATGGATTTGTACTTTAATAATTTTGTGTAATTACTAATTAAGTCTTCCATTTGATTAGAAGCATTTTGAATCATTACGTTCATCCTTTTACCTTCAGAAGGAAGTTGTGATTCTCCTAATAATTTCGAATAGCCGTTAATAATTTGTAGAGTATTTTTCACTTCATGTACTAAACTAGCAGTAAGACTACCTGCATTATCTAGTTTCTTCTGACGTTCCATTAAACGATTATAGTTTACAGTCAACATCGTATTCAGTTTAACAAAGGAAAAAACAATAATAACGGAAAAGATGATGGTCCCTAAACTGCTAAATAAGGCTCCTGTCCCAGGTATAAAATTTAATAAACCAAAAATAAATAGTAACAAGCTACAATAAGAAAAGGTTCCTAAAAAATTTTTTAAATAGAGGTTTTGAATTTGTCTAGAAATAATATAAGTAAAAATAATTAGAATTAAGAAACTACTAGTATGAAATAGGTACAAAAATTGCAGCGGTCCATATTCCGGAAAATAGAAATAAAGATCTGCATTAACAATTTTAACCTCTTTCACTCCGATGATTCCGAATCTTGTCATATTTATTAGATAGACAATAAAGCTCCATACGACTAGATAAAACAACACTTTAGGATTAAAAATAGAAAATTGAAACTTATAAAAAGATTGATTTTTAATGTTGGAGGTATGTTTATTGATTAGAACATACGCTAAATAAAATACAAGAGGAATCATAAAAGTTGGCCCGATCCTAAAAAACCTAAAAAGCCAAGTAATTAACTCTTCTGAAAGTACACCTTTTAAATATAAAACGGCAATGTCTAATTGCCAAAAACTGATGGAGAGCATATAAAGAAATAAAGCAAATGCTAATTCCGAACCTTTATATATTATTAAAACCGAAATCGCTAACACTATCGGAATAATACCAATAATAGCGATCAAAAATGCGATGATCAATGTTTTTCACCACTCTATTGATATCTCTTTATATAGGCACAGGCATTATTCCCTCCATGACCATGAGTAGTGACCGCTACCTCATTTATTTCTTGAAATAAGGTTGTCGTCACAATATTCATTTCTTCGAACCCTTTTTTGTTTGTTCGAATGGTTGGTGGGATAAATCCATGATTAATACTTAATAAGGACGTTATAACTTGTAGGATTCCAGTAGCTCCATAAGGATTTCCAATCATGCTTTTAATGGACGTATAAGGAACATCATGGTTGAATAGCTCCTCGGAGCAACGCTTTTCGATTTTATCGTTTACTTGAATTCCTAATGCCTGACTATTAATATAGTTAGGTTTTCTATTCCTTAGTACTTCTTTCAAGGCACTAACCATTTGATCGCCAGTTTCATCTAAAGAGTATAAGTAAACACCGTCATTATTGGAGACCACATTCTCAATTTCACCCAAAATAGGAATAGATCTTTGTAATGCATGTTCCTCTCTTTCCAAGATGACAACCCCTGAGGCTTCCGAAATGGCAAAACCCTTACTGTTTTCACTAAAAGGAACGGCCCCCTCTTGTAACGATTGATTCAAAGCAATTGATTTTGTTTTGGCAAATCCATATGTCGCCATTTTATCAATCAAGCTATCCGTTCCACCAACTATCGCTACATCAATCATACCACATTTTAAGTATGCGATTGCGTCCTGAATGGCTTCTAAACTGGATGTACAGCCGGTAGTAATCGTTTTCGTGATACCTTTAGCTCCTAAATAATGGGCTATGGCTGAGGTGATACTATGACAATTTACATAATGAGAAAAGGTGATAGGAATTTCTCGATAATTGGAATGATGAACATTAATGATAGACTCCTGGTAAATTTTTTCACCAACAGAACCTAAAGAAGTGCCAAAGAAGACACCTACTTTTTTATCTTGCTGATTAATCAATTTAGCTTGATCAAGTGCCTCTTTGCCTGCCGCCATCCCCATAAGGGTAACCTTTGGAAATCTTTTGAAGCGTTTATCAGATTCAAACTCATGTAGACCTTCGTTTATTTTTCCAACCAGTGATTCCTCGCCTTTAGGCGACAGATTAGATACTACCTCTAAACAATTAATTCCATTTTCTAAATTATATAAGAATTGTTCAATATTATTTGTTTTTGGTCCCTTGACCCCATAACCCGTTACGACTATTTTCTCCATTCCCATTACCCTTCCAATAGAAAAATATATGAATATAATTATTTTTCTATTATTATACTAAAAATAGTAAAATAGTCATATATGATTTCGCCTGGAAAAATGATCCTTTATTAATGCTTTTAATAAAATAATGGAAACGAAATTTTTGCCTTTTGATAAAGCAAAATTTTCTCGTCTAATTTTTGGCTAACTTTTAATATTTCACCCAAAGAATATTTATTTGTTTCTCTCCCTAATTTATATAATTCAGAACGCAGGTCCTTAATTTCCTGTTCTAGTACTAATACATCCAATTAATAATCCTCCAAAAATGGTAAATAGTCCTATACTATAATAACATAACAACCTATTGCATTTACTTTTTTTAACATAATTAGAGTATGTTTGGGATGTTGTAACAAAATGAAAATACCTCTCATTGTATAGGTTTATCTGAATAGTCAAGACTTCCGTTTTCCTTCCCTTATATTTGAGGTTATCATAAACTTCTTTATCAAATGTAAAGACAAAAAAAGAAAATATAATCATTTAAAAATATATATTATTAGTTACTGAATTCGTACTATTTTGTCTCAATTCTGATACATAAAAATCTAAACTACATGAACATGAGACAAAAAACTCTAAACTAACGGAAAAATCCCAGCGAAGTGTTAGAAATTGCATACAAATTGAAATATTCTGCAATATGGGCGCAAGCGCTATAATAATCCAGTGCAACAGCAACTGCTGCACCAACCATATATGATAGTTTTTTTGCACCCCAAACCTTAAGTCTACTTACTATAGTTTTGGTAAATATTCTTGCAGCCTCCTTTTTTCCTTTTTTAATAATATAAGCTTGGATACCTCCTGATGTCCCTCTAGCAAGCGCCCCTAGGAGTGGAGTACATTAAAAACTGCACCAGCAAATTTCACACCAATTTTAACAGAATAATTTCCACTTGGATCTACAAAAGATATCGGATTATCATTTGCATATATACATATTTTGAGTTAAAGGTGAAATGCAAAAATAATCCTAAATAAAGACAATGTATTCTTTCCTCAGCTGTAAATTTAGCCATAAAAAAACCCCTGTAAACGTTAGAATCGTGCCTAACATTTACGGGGCAGTTCAATTTACTCTCGTAAAATTTCACAGGCTTTTTAGTTTAGAGAAGGGTTTTGTCCCAGCTTCGAAATAGACAATATCAATCTAAATATTTTTAATTGGAGCTACTTATATTAAAAAAGCTGGTTGTACATCAATATATTTAATATTGTTTTCTATTAAGATTCTATATAGTCTCTGAGAAATAATTACCCATTTTCCTTGAGTTATTGGCGGTGAGCCAAACCAATTTAAGGTGAAATACATGTCCAATTCCTTCCAAGAATCTTTTTCAAAATATAGAGGTGTCTGACAAAGAAATTTCCCATAAAATCCACATTTGTTGCATTTTTTCTCTATTTCAACAATAGAAGGTTCAACTACCTCACCTATACCTATTTCTAATTGCAGATGATAAAAATCTTTAATTACCTCATGTGTATCAATATCATAAATACTTGAAAATTTAATTCCAGTGACATTCTCACTGATTAAAATATTCTTTAACCTTTTAGAAACTATTATTTCTATATCACCCATAAATGTGGTACAAATATCGTACTTCATTATATTTTTATATTTAACAAAAAGTTCATTGATCTGAAGATATCAACCGGGAAGTACCCCTTTTCGCTAGCCTGTTTCTCTGGAAAAAGAAATTCCTCCAACCATCGATTGGTCATGGTATCATTCAAGCTTTCTATCCCAAGCTTCTTGGCACGCCGAATGACCTCGGCAACTGTATTCCTAGAGTGACCGGCACTAGAACTGATTGTTCTTTGACTGATCTCATCAAAATACAGTTCAAGGATTTTACGACAATTAACCACAAAAAAACCTCCTGTATAATATTGTCATGCATTTTTGCATGCATTTTATATTATACAAGAGGTTATTTGATTTATCGTGCCACTCTTACTCCGCAGATGGTGGCTCACTCTTCAGCACTGACCGGCTCAAAACTCCGCACATGCGGCTCAATTCATATGCAATAATCATCAGAAGTTAGGGAATAACCAAATGCTGCTGGTATTGCTAGAGATAATGCTAAGATAATTTTTTTCATAGTTCCAAACTCCTTCCAAAAAGTAAAATTTTTTATTTTTTGGAAATTATAGGTGTAATTGGTTCGATGGATTTATTATTTATAGGTATACTTTCCCCACAAGCTCTCCAACAGCATGCTAAAGAAGTAGGTTTTGTCCAAAGGACGAGTAAGTATCAAGCCAAGGATTTAATTGCCTTGTGTGTATGGTTAAGTCAAAAAGTAGCGAGTACTTCCTTGAATCAGATATGTAGTTCTTTAGAATCTACAACGGGAGTCTTGATAAGTCCTGAAGGACTCAACCAACGATTTAATCCTTCGGCTGTCAAGCTTTTACAACATGTATTCACTTCCTTGCTTACTCAAAAACTATATTCCTCCTAAGTTCTTCCTCATCGTTATGTTACTCAGTTTCAGTGAATACGAATCTTGGATTCTACGACCTTTCAACTTCCAGATGTGCTTGCCTCAACTTATCAAGGCTCTGGAGGGAGTAGCCATACTGCTGGTGTAAAGATTCAATTAGAATATGATCTTCTCAGTGGCCAATTCATGCATGTTCAATCAGGACCAGGTAAACAAAATGATCGAACCTACAGTTCTACTTGCTTACAAACAGTAAAAACTGGTGATTTATGCATACGTGATTTAGGTTATTTCGACTTAAAGATCTTCATCAAATGGACGAGAATGGGGCCTATTACACTTCTCGCTTAAAATTAAACAATCGTATTTACCTAAGGAATCCTGATCCTGAATTCTTTAAAAACGGAACAGTCAAAAAGCAAACTGAGTATATTCAATTGGACTTAGAAAAAATCATGCATCAATTGAAGCCGGGCCAGACCTATGAAATCTCTGAAGGTTACATCGGACAGTATCGAAAGTTGCCGTCTAGAGTTATTTTCCATCGACTTACGGAAGAGCAAACCAGGAAAAGGTGGGAAAATCAGGAACTAAAGGAGAAAAAGAAAGGGATTGTTATGAAAGAACGGAGTAAACGATTAAGTGCGATGAATGTTTCAGTAATCGCCTTTCTTCCAAATGAACGATTTAATTGTTGAGTTAGAATTTGATCTCTTTTTTCTACAACATCATTCATTTTATTTTCGAAAGCCTGAAACATCATTTCCCTTTCTTTCTTGATGGTTTCCTTAACTGCTTTCTGTACAATGTCATTTAGTTCTCGCGTTGATAAACGCATTTTATCTGTATAAACGCTTGGCGTTTTTAAGGAGTTTTTATTCTCTGAATCCATTGATACGACTGCTTTTGTGGCGTCTACAAAGGGGACTAAATTTATCAGTGATTTTTTCAATTCTCTCAACGCCTTAAAATCGCGTTCAAATAAATAATTCAAGTAAAAAACTCCAACACCTTATCAGGGATTGAAGTTTTTATTACGCTAATTGGAATGATTGTTGAATTTCTTTTAATAATTTTTCTGCACCTTCGCGAGAAAGGATTAATTTACCCTCAGCAAGAAGTAAATTTTTATCAGAAACTTCACCAGTTACGACACAAGTCATATTTGGTTTATATTTTTTCAAGAGAATCTGATCTCCGAATGTGATCCTTCATCTATGTTTAATTATTTGTTTTTTCCTAAAATAAAAATGGGTTCTAATTCACCATTTTCATATAAAAATGATAAAGCTGTTATTGGCACATGACCGTTTGCAAAAAAGCTCATGGCCATCTGTGCCATCACATCATATCCTCGATCATTACGAATATCAGCAATAATTAACACATCCTGGTGTGGAACAGCTAGCACCATTGTCCCCGTCATCTTCTTTTGGAATTCATTTAAGAACACCTTATTTAAGATCCGGCTCGCATCGTATCCATCATTTGTGTTTAAAAAGTAAAAGCTATTACCTGCAACTTGATCCTCTTTTAGGGGAGTAGAAAGGGATCTGGCATTAAATAAAGCAATTTCCTTAATTCTGTTTGCTTCCCAGCCCTCTTTTGCCATAATACGAGAGTCGATTAACCGATAGGTGTTACCTTGGTCATAGGCATAATAAATTTTTGTTTCAGCTGTGTGCTCGTCAATTAAAAATGGCACCCCCTCTTCTGCCTCCTTTGGGAAGGATGAGGAGCGAATGACGGGGAAGATTTTCCTCTCATGATCGGTTAACTGAACTGTGTCTTCCATCGCACGAAGTCCTTCTTCAATATAATAAACGACTTCATCGATGGCTTTCTCCTTTTCGATATGCCATTTGGCAATAATCCCTGGTAAAGCGACTGTTATTCCTTTTCCTGACTCTTTGCTTTCAAAGCGCAATTGGTCCTTCTCTCGGTCATAGGTAATCACCCGATCTTTACGAGCCAGGCGTCTCTCTAATTCGGTTTTCATTTTTCTGCTATCCATTTTCATTTTAAATTCCTCCATTTTAGGAGCTGCTTTTCTATTTTACATGAAAAACCCTCCATCTCAAAGTGATGGAGAGTTCTAAATAATTTTGGTTCGGCTAAAACTTGTATGTTGATTTCTGCTCCAATCAACAGAGTACAAAAATTATTTTAAACCTGAGATAAAGTTTTCTATTTCTTCTTGTGTCTTTCGGTCTTTGCTTACGAATCGGCCTAGTTCATTTCCGTCTTCGAATGCGATAAAGCTTGGGATTCCGAAGACATCTAATTGTTGGCATATATCAATATACTCATCTCGATCAACATGAATAAATGTATACTCATTAAATTTTGATTCTATTTCTGGTAAAATCGGCTCAATAATTCGACAATCTGGACACCAGCCTGCTGAAAACATGAAAATTGTTTTTCCATGATCGCGCAGCTGTTCAAATTGCTCAACTGACTCTAAATTCTTCAAATTCAACGCCTCCGTTAGAATCTTTTGCTCATTTTCATGGCTATCTTTTTAAATCATAGCAGTAGACTACTTTTCAGTCCAATCATCTGCCCCTTTTGTATTGTCCCACTAACAGGTTCATAACATGAGTGAACATTTCAGAGCGATTTACCATTCCGTTAGTAAAAATACCAACTGCTCCCTCTTGTTTGCTTACATTTTTACTGTTCGCATAATCTTCCATAACTGGTCCGAGTTCTTCACCCGCCCTTAATCGGACCGCAACTTCTTCCGGAAGTGGGATCCTTGCCCCGCCGGCAATAATCGGTTCTCCATCATTGGCTGCAAGTGCTCCCCAGTTACATATAAATAATCCGTAACTGGTTTCTTGTACACCTCCTTCAAGTCCAATCCCAATATCACCATTTCCTAGGTTTAAAGCACCTTTTGCCCGATTAATAGCACCTTTAATTGTTTCCTCATCGGAAAACGGCTGCTCATTAACACCTGATGGGATGTCTAAGTCAACAAACTCATGGTCCTCAGTAAAACTATTTTTCACCGCACTAATTTTAGCAGGATTCTTTGACCCAATGATAATTTTCATGATGATATTTACTCCTTTTAACAAAGTAAAGGGAGCATAAAAATGCCCCCCTAAAAAGGTAACCTAACTGTTAGCTTTAATCGTATCAACCGTTGTTTTGTCACACGCTTTGACTAGTTTAACAATTAGTTCTTTCGCAGCTGCATAATCATCCACATGAACGATTGAGGCATGGGTATGAATATAACGTGAGCATATTCCAATAACCGCACTAGGAATACCTTCATTTGATTGATGAACCCGGCCGGCATCTGTTCCTCCCTGCGAAACAAAATATTGGTAGGGAATTTTATTCGTTTCAGCTGTATCGAGGACAAACTCTCTCATCCCGCGATGCGTGACCATTGTCCGGTCAAGAATGCGAAGCAATGCCCCTTTACCTAATTGGCCAAACTCATTCTTATCACCCGTCATATCATTTGCCGGACTTGCATCAAGTGCAAAAAAGATATCCGGGTTTATCATATTTGCAGCAGTTTGGGCACCACGTAAACCAACCTCTTCTTGAACCGTTGCCCCTGAAAATAGTGTATTTGGTAAAGTCTCATCTTTTAATTCCTGCAGTAACTCGATAGCTAAACCACAACCATAGCGGTTATCCCATGCTTTGGCTAATATTTTTTTCGGATTGGCCATTGGTGTAAATGGACAAATTGGCAGAATTGCCTGACCTGGCTTAATCCCTATCCGTTTGGCATCCTCACGATTATCTGCGCCGATATCTATCAGCATATTTTTAATTTCCATTGGTTTATTACGCTTTGCATCGTCTAAAAGATGTGGAGGTATCGAACCAACGACACCAATGACTGGACCATTATTGGTCATCACTTGAACACGCTGAGCAAGAATTACTTGACTCCACCAGCCGCCAAGAGGCTGAAAGCGAAGCATGCCATTTTCCGTAATCGCCGTCACCATGAAGCCTACTTCATCCATATGACCTGCAACCATGACCGTCGGGCCTGTCTCTTCTCCTCTTTTCATGCCAAAAATACTGCCCAGATTATCTTGAACAAGCTCATCTGCGTATTGAGATAATTGTTCTCTCATAAATTTTCTGACCAAATGTTCATTTCCGGGAGCACCGGGAAGTTCTGTTAGTGTTTGAAAAAGTTTTAAGGTTTGATCGTTCATTTTTTGAGCTCCTTTAGGTTTCTCAGGTTTAATTATGTATATTATAATTTTACAGAACTTTGAGTTCTCTTTCCATCAATTGAATTTAATATTTGTAATAGTATGTTCCTTTCCCTAAATACGATATACTGAGAAGAGAATCCTATCTTTTCCAAATTTTATCCTTGGGAGGTCCTTTATGAATTGGAAGTCATTTCTCCTCGGTACAGCGGTCGGGTTGATTAGCGGGTACGCTGCCAAAGAAATCATTTATGGTAGAACAAATGTATCGCCCGAAAAAGTATTAGAACAAGTAAAAAAGCAATTTACTAAGAATGGACCAATCAATGGTTCATGGATACATATGGAAGCAGAGCCGTATGAAAAACAGCACATCGATTACCTCGTCTATAAAGGCGGTATTTCTAAAAACAATAATGGGACAACAGAGCAATTCGAATTCATTGCCGATGCCCAAACTGGTACCCTTTTGGATATTCGGTCTTTGTCCAACGAACTGGTTTCATAGTAAAAATAGCCGTACCTGAATGGTTACGGCTATTTTTTTACTTAATTTTCTCTTTTAATACTTTCAACAATTTGCTTTCCTTCTGTATCCCATTTCACTGCCCGGTAAAAAGCATCATGATAAAAACTAAACCATGCGTGATTCCGTAATCCGTATGGAAGCCATTTTTCCTTTGCTGCAATCGAAGTCATCGGATAGTCGTCATAAGCCATCACCCATAACACTGGTTGATGGGCATGAGTTGCCATCAGATCAGCCATATGAATCAACATTTCTCCCCGATCCTCTATAATAAGGATGGAATGTCCGTTACTATGACCGCTGGTATGAACCAAGGTCAGCGCCCCTAAGTTCCATTTTTCTTCAAAAGGAACTACCTGCGATTCAATCGCTTCCCAGTTTTCTTTCCAATATGTATTTTTCGAGCGAATATTAGGGTTACGCATTTCATCCCATTCTACCTGTGAAGTAATGATTTTTGCATTGGGAAAGGCTGAAACGTATCGTCCATTTTCTAGTTTTGTCAAGCCGCCTGCATGGTCAAAATGCAAATGAGTCATCAAGACGTAGTCGATATCTTCTGGATGGAAACCTAACTTAGCTAAAGATTCATCCAACTCTGATTCTTTCGTTACACCGAAATTTCTTAATTGTTTTTCTGATAATTTCCCTTTACCAATTCCTGTTTCAACTAAGAAATTTTTTCCATCCATTTGAATGAACATCGGATCCGTTGGTAATTCAATTTGATTTCTTTCATTGGAGGGATATTTCTTCGACCACATTCCTTTCGGTACAACCCCAAACATAGCCCCGCCATCTAAATTTGTTACTCCTCCTGATAACCAGGTTAGTGTCACACCACCAACTTTTACTGTTTCCAATCCTTCTGCCCCCTTTGCCCATTTTCTATATATTAACATTTTGTATATACTTGAAGAAATAAAAAGAACAGCTCATTAATGAACTGTCCTTAAAAAGTTAGTTTTGATATTTTACTTCACAGCGATAAATACGGCTTCCTTTTTCTGAAAATTTCTCTTCATACTCTGTCATGATGTTACCTTCATAATCACTTTTATGAAGATCTAGACTGATGTACTTTAATAACAATCCATACTCTGAAAAGCTAATTAAGGAATGTTCAAATAAGCCTTGATTGTCTGTTTTAAAATGGATTTCACCACCATCAACCATAATATCCTCATAAAGCTTTAGGAAGTCCTTATATGTTAATCTTCTTTTTCTATGACGATACTTTGGCCATGGATCAGAGAAGTTTAAGTAGACCTGGTCCACATCATTTTTGGCAAAATATTTCGGCAAATCCACTGCATTTACATTAAGAAGCCTTAGATTCGGTAAATCCGCTTCAATTAATCGTTCTAAAGCAGTAATGATGACACTGTCGTATAATTCAATACCAATATAATTAATTGATGGATTCGTTCTTGCCATTTCCGTAATAAATTGACCTTTGCCTGTACCCACCTCAATATGCAGCGGCTGATCGTTAGTAAATACTTCATGCCATTTTCCTTTATATTCTTCAGGATTGGCAACAATATATTGTGGATGCTGCTCTATTTTTTCCTTTGCCCAAGGTTTATGTCTAACTCTCATTTATGACACTCCTAATAATAATTTTGTTCGTTACATATATCATGCACCATTTTTCAGTACAAGTTTAACTTAATGGAAAATAAGATCATGAATAAACAAAAAAAGAATTCACAACCTAACAGTGTGAATTCTTGTTTTTAAATAACACTTGAGAGGGTGTCCATTCATGCCATTAAGTCATGATGACCAAGTCACTTTATTAAAAGATATATTAAACAATCATCAAACCGATTGCTGTGGGTCCGTTGCGGAATGTGAACAATTAGAGCGATTGGTGAAATCTCTAATGGTAAACACCGAGGTGGATCAAAATGTTAAGAATATCTTACAGGAAGTATATCAATACAGCCACCATGGAGTTGGTACTGCTGATTTGGATCAACATATTTTATCTAACCAAGCAAACTTATCAAGCTGGGTAAGTAATATTGACCAATTTTCCTGATTAGAGGATTTCACCCAAGAACTTTATCCATTTGTTCATTTCTTCCAAGCGATTTTTATTTTTATACCATTGAATTGAAGAAAGCGTCTGAATGGTAACATACCATTTCATTCGTAACTTTAGGTTATCGGTCAGCTCTTTGCCGTACATGCCTAACCAATCCTGCCAATTCTCTTTTGGAATATACCAATATAGGAGCAATCCTAGGTCAATGGCGGGGTCGGCGATCATTGCCCCGTCCCAATCAATCAAATACAACTGGTTGTCTTCTGCAAGCAGCCAGTTGTTATGGTTAACATCACCATGACAAACCACTTTCTCATCGCAATAGACATTTAATGCTTCCTTTTTTAAAAAGCTCATTGCATTTTGCACTTCAGGCAAGGAAAGTATCTGCTCATCTAACTCATTTACCACCGATTTCAATATAGGCTCTGGATGTAATGGAGAAGTCTCTATCCGGCTTAACATTCCCAGCATTGGCTCTGAGCAATGAATCTTCTTCAGCAGTCTTGCCACAAGTTCTTGATTCATTTCTGACGGCTTTAGTTCTCTGCCGGGAAGCCACTGCTGTGCAGTAATTACATCTCCACTTTCCAACCTTTTTGTCCAAACAAGCTTTGGGACAATACCTTCTGCTGAGAGTACAGCAAGGAACGGAGACGAATTCCGCTTCAAAAAAAGCCTTTGGTCTTGATATTTTGCATAAAAGGCTTCACCTGTTTTGCCTCCAGCAGGGGTAATTTCCCACTCTTGTCCTAGTATATGATCCAAAATTGCTCACCTTCAATTTATGCCGTTCTTATGGGCTTATTCCTCTATATTTAGAGGTATAACCTGCGTTGCCGGAAGGTCTTATATTACCACAGTTTCATCAACAGCTTTTATTTTTTTGAAATAAAAAAAAAGCTATTGAAACCATTGCACACAATAGCCATCTTATTAAATTTTATCTCGGATTACCTTTTTTCGTCAAGTATATCTGCAGAAACTATTTTTTTAGCAAAACATTTATGGAGACTGACTCAATACTCAATTCTTTCCTATACATATTCCGCCCGGCAGTAATCCCTGCGTTTACATCATCAACTAAGACCGTCCAATCCCCGTCAGGTAACGTTATATTGTGCTCTTTCGTGGTGGGATTGATTAGTAAAATTAGTTCATTATCCCCTATAAACCTATATCCTAACAGTGGTGAAGCTAATAGCATTTGGCGGATATTTGATCGGATTTCTGCAGAAGTTCTCATTCGGAAACAAGAAAATTTCTTACGTACTTGAATAAGTCCTTTTACATATTCTACATTATCTTTATATATAATTTTTCTTTCCCAGTCCAGTTGATTGATTTCATCAGAGGAACGATAACTATTCCCCTCCCCCTTTTTTGTTCGAAAGAACTCTTGGCCACTGTGTAGAAAGGGGACTCCCTGGGACAACAAAACAATCGCTGTAGCGAGCCGATGATACTTTATTCGTAACGAATCATCAGCATCGGGGAGACATGCTTGAAGTTTATCCCACATCGTGTGGTTATCATGACATTCTACATAATTTAATGATTGAAAAGGTTCATTAAATGTACCCGGCCCGTGTTTAGTAAAACCGATGCTCCCAGTTATCACTTCATTAGCTGCCTCGAGGTAATGGTCATTACCTAAGGCAAAGCCTTTATCAAATAAGTTAAATGAACTTCCCTTTATAGAATCACGAAATTTATCATTGAATTGAGCAATACGTGGCATTTTTGCCTGATTTCCAATTGTTGCTTTCTGCTCTGCTGGAAGTGGTGTATTGAGGTTCCAGCCTTCACCGATGATGATCGTCCCTGTTGAATGCCTATCGCAAACTTTCCTTACCTCTTTCATGGTCTCCACATCCAAGATCCCCATTAAATCAAAGCGGAACCCATCGATATGATATTCTTCCAACCAATATTGAATGGAATCCACAATATATTTTCTGACCATTTTGCGTTCTGAAGCAATATCATTTCCTACTCCCGTACCATTTGAAGGAAGTCCGATCTCGTTATGACGAAAATAATACCCGGGAACCACCTTTTCAAAGGATGAGGTCTCACGAACATATACATGATTATATACGACGTCCATGATTACTCTAAGACCAAGACTATGAACTTGATCAATTAACTGCTTTAATTCGATGATTCTTGAATATGGATTGGCAGGATTCGTTGAATAGCTTCCTTCAGGGGCATTGAAATGAAGAGGATTGTATCCCCAATTATATTCCTTATTTCGATGCAGTTCATCCACACCAGCAAAATCATGGAAAGGAAGGAATTCAATATGGGTAACACCTAAGTCTTTAATATACGCTAACCCCGTGGGTTCCCCATCCATTCCTTTTGTATTTTGCTCACCGGCACCTAGATAAAGTCCCTTATCCTTTACACCACTTTTTGGATGAATCGTTAAGTCCCTTATGTGGGTCTCATATATAATGGCATCCACTGGATTTTCAATTTTAGGTAAGTTAGGACGCGTTCGCTGGGTTTCGTCAAATCTTACAATCACTCCAAGTTCTCCATTAACGGTCACAGCTTTAGCATAAGGATCCACAGCCTCACGCCATTCTTGATTGACTAAGATTAGAAAACTATATTGATAGAGCTCTAAATCACGGTTAACAGCTACGGTCCAAATGCCGTGATCTTCTCGTTTCATTTTTACAATTTCTGAAAAAGTACTATTAGATGGACGTAACTTTAATTTAACCTGGGTAGCGGTGGGTGCCCAAAGCTTAAACCGGGTTAGCCCCGGTTGGAAGGTAACACCGAGATCCTTTCCGTCATAATAAAATTTCTCGTCAAATTCCTCTGTTCGAATCACGGCACCAATTTGGAGGTCAGTTTTCCCTCCATGCTCATCGATAATCACATATTGTTTTTCAAAGGAATACTCTTTTGAAAATTCGCAAATATATTTCATTTTATTATCTATTTGTCTCTTCTCGATGATTTTCAATGGATGTTCTTGAAAATCACTTGTAATCGAAAAGGAGGATGACAATCCGTGATGATAGGAAAGAGGTAGAAGAATCGTAATGATCTTCATCTCATCTAGATAGGCGAAGAAATTTCGGTCAGTAGCAATCATTCGAGTCCCTCTCTTTCATCTCCACTTCTTTCGGATGACTTCTTCTTGTTAACACTTCCAGAGCGCTTACTTGAAGATCTATCTTAAATGGTGTAAATCCAATATGCTCTCCATCTGCATGAACAAAAAGTTTTGTTGGAGAATGGATGGACACACTCCTGCCCGTATAAGTTTGCACTTCTTTAAAATGGGTGTGTTTTCCCCAAAATACACTTATAAAAACAAGCAGCAGTTTCCATCGTGATAATTGATGGACCACGGTAATGTCAAAAAGGCCATCATCTGGTTCAGCATTAGGGGCAATTTTCATCCCACCGCCATAATAGGGTTGATTCGAAACAGTTACAAACCATGTCTGTTCAAATATATGCTTTTTCCCGTCAATTGATAAATCAATTGTAGTGGTTTTATAAGTAAATAATTTTTTTAACAAAAAATAAACATAAACCATTCTACCCATCGAGAATTTATTTAATATGGATTTCATCCGGGATTGATTTACTTCATAGGAAATGAGGGCATCAAATCCAGCACCCATGTTATTAATAAAAAAGCGCTCATTTGATTCAGCCAATTTAATTTTCCCGATATCGATTGACAAACCCTTTTGTTTTGCCAGACGGAGTATTACTGCTATGGCTTCAACAGGATCAACAGGAATTTGAAAACCTCTAGAAAAGTCATTTCCAGACCCACCAGGAATAAATCCTAGTGTAATTTTATTATCGTTGACTGCCCCATTCATCACCTCGTGCATCGTTCCATCACCACCCACAGCAATAACAATCTTTTGCTCAGAAGTCTTTTGCACAATTTGCGTGGCAAGAATCTTTGCATGTCCAGGGTATTCAGTAAAAAATGCAAGGTAATTTACATGGTTAGCTTTTAGTTCGTGCTCCACTCTTTCCCAAATCTTAAAGCAATGACCATTGCCAGCATTGGGATTAATAATAAAGTATACTTGTTTCATACTACCAACCTTTATTTATTTAAATGTTTTTGTGCTGGTTAAAGGATATGTTTTAATTGCTTCATACTTTGGTGTTTTGTTCAGGTGTGTTTGATAAAGCACCACATCAACAGCATCAAATGAAAGGGGCGTAGGCTGGAGCTCTTCCCACAGTTTAAGCATTTCGTTTTGGAAAGGATGTTCACCTATCCATTTTCTCGCAAGAGTAATATGGGGACGGAATGGTCTTGTTTCCAGTTGGAACCCTGCCAGCTCACAAGCGGCAAATACTTTTTTTCTAATAACTTGTAAATGTGTGCTTTCCTCTATACCGGCCCAAAAAATACGGGGAGAAGTCACACTACCGAAAATACCAAGCTTGTTGATGTTCAATGTTAGAGTTTTCTCATCGCTTAGGGCAATTTTAACGTTTTTAACTGCTTCTGTTAATATATCTGACGGTGCACCACCAAGAAACGCTAGGGTTATATGTAAATCCTGATCATGGACCCAGCGACTAAACGGGATCATGTCTCTGATTTTTTCCAAATGGTCTTTCATCACTAGTTTCGCATGCTCTGGTATTCTTACGGCAAAGAAATAATGGGGGCGTTTTTCCATCGTTATGTTCCCTTCTATAAATAATTCTAGTCTATTTTGTCCTAAATGTATCTATTAGCAAACAGACAATTAGCCGATTTTTTTACAAAGTATTAATTTTTATTTATTATTAGTTATGAATCAAGTAATAGTTATTTACTTCAAAGGATGGAAAGGACGCGGGCCTCTTGAAAGTAGTCAATAATATAGCTGAACTAATCGGAGATACACCACTTGTTAAACTAAATCAATTAGCACCTAGGGGTGGGGCATCGGTTTATCTAAAGTTGGAATACTTTAACCCTAGTAAAAGTGTAAAAGACCGTGCTGCATTTAATATGATTGTTGAAGCGGAAAAGGCTGGGAAATTAACCACAGGTTCCACGATTATCGAACCAACAAGTGGAAATACAGGGATTGGCCTTGCCATGAATGCTGCTGCACGAGGATATAAATCGATTATCATCATGCCAGATACGATGACGCAAGAAAGAATCAGTATTTTAAGGGCATACGGTGCGGAAGTTGTCCTTACACCTGGAGATGAAAAAATGCCAGGGGCCATCAAAAAAGCCATTGAATTAGCTAACGAGATTCCCAATAGTTTTATTCCAATGCAATTTGAAAATCATGCGAACTCAGATGCACATCGTCATACTACCGCTGTAGAAATCATTGAAGCAATGAACGAACTTGGCAAACCGCTTGCTGCCTTTGTTGCCACCGCTGGAACAGGTGGGACCATAACTGGTACAGGCGAAACCTTGAAAGCACATTTTGAAAACATATCTGTCCACGTGGTGGAACCAAAAGGCTCGCCTGTTTTGTCAGGCGGAAAACCTGGTAAGCACAAACTTGTTGGAACAAGTCCAGGATTTATTCCAGACATTCTTAATCAGGATGTCTATGATGAAATCCATCAAATTAATGATGAAGATGCCTATGATATCGCACGCAGGTTGGCTGTAGAAGAAGGAATTCTTGTCGGGCCATCCTCAGGCGGGGCTTGCTTTGCAGCGATAGAAGTTGCCAAACGATTAACCCCTAATGATGTCGTTGTATGTATTGCTTGTGATACAGGCGAAAGATACTTATCGAGCGATTTGTTCCAGTATTAAAAATAGGCTGTGTTAAAGATTAATGTTGTTTTTAACACTCTGTTGATTGGAGTGGATGGCACGAAGACTCCTGCGGGAGTACGGGGCAGGGGAGACCCCGCAGGCGCTAAAAGCGGCGAGGAGGCTCCCCGGCACGCCCGCGGAAAGCGAAGTGCCAGGAACGGAAATCAACAGACAAGTTTAACACAGCCTAAAAATAAAAAGTGGACGTTCCTTGATGTGGGAAAAAAGTAGTTCATTTTTTCCCCTAAAGGTACCAAGCATATGGATTAAAGATTAAGACGTGGACACTTCTGTGTACACGTCTTAATTGCTAATGAAGAATTTTGTCAATAAGTGCTCCGCATTGTTTTTCAATTTCTAACTCAAAACGTTCCTGCAGTAATTTTGTGACAGGACCAGGCAAACCATCCCTTACACGCTTCCCATCCACTTCAATAATTGGCATTACCTCTGCGGTCGTACTAGAAAGGAATACTTCCTCAGCATCTATAAGTTCATCAAGTGTAAATGTTCGTTCCTCAACAACAATGTTATTTTTTTCGCAGACATGCAAAATAACATCTTTTGTAATTCCTTTTAAAATTAAGTTATCCGACTGATGTGTGATTACCTTGCCATTTTTAACCATATAGATATTTGATGAACTTCCTTCCGTCACATTCCCTCTGCGATGTTGAATTGCCTCAAAGCAGTCCGCTTCGGCAGCTTTTTGTTTCGCTAATAAATTTCCAAGCAAATTTAAACTTTTTATATCACAGCGCAGCCAGCGTATATCATCTGTAACGATTGTTCTTACGCCCATCTTCAAACTCTCTAAAGGCCTAGACACTTCCTTCGTATATGCTACTAGACTTGGCCTCACATTTTCTGTTGGGAAAGCATGATTACGAGGGGCAACTCCTCTTGAAATTTGCATATAAATCGTTCCTAACTGAAGGTTATTTTTCTCAATCAGTTCTTCCAGCAAATTTGTTAATTGATCCATTGTGTATGGGAGTTTGATGCCGATACTATCTAAACTTTTCAATAATCGATTTAGATGTTCGGTTACTGTGAACATTTTTCCGTTGTAGACACGGATCACCTCGTACACTCCATCCCCAAATTGATAGCCTCGGTCTTCTACATCCACCTTTGCCTCGCTTCGCTCAATTATTTTTCCATCCATGATTGCATATTTCATTCTCCCAATTCCCCTTTATTTTTTATTTGCTGTGTTAAACTTGTCTGTTGATTTCCGCTCCAATCAACAGAGTGTAAATCACCATTATGCATTAACACAATAACACAGCATTTTATTTAAATCTTCATAAATGTAACCATATCATTTTTTCAAATCTGTTATCAATTTAACTTCGACTTTTTATTATGCAAAATTAAAAATAATAATTTAACTAAAAATTCAAATAATTTGTCATAATCCATACATTATAACCCATAACCTATAGTAAGAGTACTACAAGGGAGGGAGAATATCCGAACAATTTTTGTTAATTTTTGAAGATTATTTTGTAAAATAAAGTATATTGGTGGAAATTTTCAGTTTTTGTGGTTACAATAAGGATAGATGGACACCATCTAAGTATCCACAGTAAACATCCATAAAAAGGAGTTGTCTGCGCGGAAAAGAAAACTACATATTTCTTGAAGAGGAATCTTCAAACAGGCTGTCGGTAGAGGGATTAAGCCATAGGTTTGAAAAAAGGATAGGGAGTGGTTTTTTGAAACCTTCGACTAACCGGATGTTAAACCGCATCAAATGTATCTACATGTTTATTCGCAATAATGGAACAGTCACAACGCAGGAACTTGTAGAGGAATTTGGTATCACTCCTCGCACCATACAACGAGATTTAAATGTCTTAGCCTATAATGACTTGGTAATAAGCCCAAGCCGCGGAAAATGGACGACTACACAAAAAAGAGTTAAAATGTCTTCTTAAAACGAAAAGTAACGTAAATGGATAGCATAAAAAAGCACACGAGATACTCTCGGTGCTTTTTGTTTGTCAAAAAATTAAGTCCGGCCATGGACTTGATTAGTGATTTGGTTATATTCTTGTTCACTTATGATGCCGAGCTTTCTAAAAACATATGAATACATGAAAATTCTCCGCTGCAATCGAGGGGTAATAAACATATGCATCATCCTCCTAATTTACTTTATTTATATTCTCCTCTTCAAACAAAGTTTCCTTCAACCAAAAAAAATTCTTCTGGTTAATATTTTAAACTGTTATCAAAATTCCCAATGAAATAATGCGACCGTCCAGGTCAAAATAGGGATATGGCTTAACTGCTCAGTCTCTCGACTCCATTTGACAGATTTAAATAGTATGGTAGTATATTATTATAGAAAAATACTTTAGTACTTAAAAGCGTTTAAGCAAAAAAGTTTAATAGGAGAAGATATGAAAAAAAATCATCAGAACTTACAAAAAGGATTATTATCAAGGCATGTCCAGTTTATTGCTTTGGCTGGTATGATTGGGACGGGGATATTTAAAGGCAGTTCCGATACATTAGCCATTGCTGGACCTAGTGTAGTCGTGGCCTATTTACTTGGCGGTCTATTACTATTTATCATAATGGCTGCCCTTGGGGAAATGGCCCTTGCTTTTCCAAATTTAAATGTACAGCATTTAGTAAACAAAGCATTTGGTTTCCAAGTCTCTTATATCGTCGGATGGCTGTACTGGATCAATTGGACTCTTGTTACGATTGTTGAATTACTAGCCGCGGGAAGTTTTCTACAATTTTGGTTTCCTACGATACCTTTATGGCTGTTAAGTTTCCTTTGTGCAGTTGTAATCGTTGGAATCAATTTAACTCAAGTAAAAAATTATGGGGAGCTTGAATTTTGGTTTGCAGGAATTAAAATCATTGCACTTGTGGCCTTTATTATCTTAGGCTTTTCACTCCTTTTTGGTATTATTCCCAGCTCGATTCAGGACCCACTCTCTAACTATACAGCTCATGGCGGATTTTTCCCGCACGGAATGGGTGGAATGTTCAGCGCATTTTTAGTGGTCATGTTTTCTTATGGCGGTGCGGAATTAATCGGGGTAGCTATAACCGAAACAAAGGATGCCGAGCGAGTATTGCCAAAAATTATTAAAGGTGCCGTATGGCGTGTCATGATTTTTTATATTTTACCCATTCTAATCATTTGTGGACTTATGCCTTGGGACAAAGTTACTGGTACAGACAGCCCCTTCGTTCAGGTCTTTAGCGCAACCGGGTTACCGGGAGCAGCACACATTATGAACTTTGTGCTTTTGACAGCTGTCCTATCGGCTGCAAATTCAGGAATCTATGCGACATCAAGAACGCTATTTTCGATGGCACAAAGTGGTGTTGCGCCTAAGGTTTTGGCAAAACTCTCTGCAAAGGGAATCCCATTAACAGGAATTTTCCTTACGAGTGTCTGTATACTAGCAGGAGTTTTTCTAGCTTATTTAACACCTAGTCAGGTTATCGGCTATCTTATGACCATTCCAGGATTTACAGTCATGTTACTCTGGAGTAGTATTTGTGCAGCGCAGTTAAAATTAAGACCACTTTACAAAAATCAACCAGCGTTCCAAATAAAATGGTTTCCATATACGACCATATTCGCACTTGTATCTTTAAGTATTATCTTTATTGGATTTGTGTTTAATCCAAATAATATTATTGGTTCATCGGTAAGCCTAACAATAATAGGCTTGCTAATCATCCTCTCATTTCTTGTTAGAAAAAATGGGTTGAATGAAATTACTGTTTAATATGAACTTAAAAGGCCACCAAATATTGGTTGGCCTTTTTGCTTTTTCAATCTCAATCCTTTGGATCCGTTGGGGTATCTTGATCATCTGACTCTACAAATAGCCTAAGTGCGGATAATTTATTTTCCCAAAATAGCTCAAAATATTGGAGCCAATCTTTTAATTCATATAACGGTTCTGGCTCCAGCTTGTACCTTGTTTCCCTGCCAGCTTTTCGTTCCTTAACCAGCCCAGCCTCCGCTAAAACACGAAGATGCTTAGACACGGCGGTACGGCTTATCGGGAAGTGTTCACTTATTACCGTTACATGCATCTCTTCTTTGCTAAGCAGTTTTAACAGCTTTCTTCTTGTTGGATCAGCGATTGCTTGAAAGACATCATGCTTTGCCGAGGAAGCCGCCATTTATGCCTCAACATATCCCTGCAATTTTTTCACAATACCTGCCCAGCCCTGATTCATATGATCACGGATTGGAGTATGCGGTTGACCAAATTCAGTGACTTTATTCGCGTCCCAACCTCCATGGATTAATGTTAACTCCGTTTTATCATCCAGTTCTTTTAATTCAAATGTTAGTGTCCAATCTTTCCCCCAATTAAAGGATAGACGGTTTGGAGGATCAACATGGGTGACCTTACATGGCGACATGCCAAATTGCGCTGCATTTAAATGAAACTCATGTCCCTCAACTGCCTGTAGATCATTTGGCATAAACCAGGCACTTAGACCCTCTGCAGTCGCTACTGCATCCCATACTTTTGCAATCGGAGCATTATAAACAACCGTATACTTTATATCCTCTAATGTTGCCTGTGACTCGTTACTCATATTAATTGCCTCCTCGAATTTTGCTGCGATATTTTTCAATACGAAACCATTTGGTTTCATATAAAAACTATATAACACCATTTGGTTTCACGTCAAGCGATTTTTTTAAGGCTGCTAACCTCTCCGTGACCTTCGTCTTTATTCTGACATGATTTAAGTCACGTAGACTCCTTCTACGTGACCTTCGTCTTAATCAATTATTTTTTGAGCCACCTAAGAACTGACCACACCTCTGTTCCAGTGACCTTAATATTACTGCTCCTTTTCCTGTTATTGAACAATATTTTTCCCATAAAATATTTCATCCATCTCTATCTTTAACCGCTCAGTGATTTCAATATGTTCTTCAGGTGTTAAAGTGTCTTTGCTATATCCAAATAAATAATTATTTAAATCGAATTCACGCAGTTTGCATTTCGTGTGAAAAATATGCTCCTGATAGACATTGACGTCAATCATATCGAATAGTTCACCAACATCTTCCGGGATATAATTCTGAATCGAATTGATTTCATGATCAATAAAGAGCTTGTGTCCCGATTTATCCCTTGTAAACCCGCGCACACGGTAATCAATTGTCATGACATCCGTTTCAAACGATCTAATTAAGTAATGAAGAGCCTTAAGCGGCGAAATCTCCCCGCAAGTGGAAACATCAATATCCGCTCTAAATGTACTGATTCCTTCATCGGGGTGAAATTCAGGATATGTATGAACCGTGATATGGCTCTTGTCTAACTGCATAACCACCGATTCTGGCAGTGGTCCCGGTGATTCTTCAAATGATTCATCTGGTGCATTCGCAACCGGCCCCTCAGAAACCAACAGGGTCACACTCGCCCCAGCCGGTTCAAAGTCCTGACTCGCAACATTTAATACATGGGCACCAATGATATCTGAAACATGCTTTAATATATTTTGCAGCCTTTCCGCACTGTATTGTTCATCAATATACTTTAAATAAGCTTCACGCTCTTCCCTCGTTCTCGTAAAACAAATGTCATACATATTAAAGCTTAACGATTTCGTTAAGTTATTAAAGCCGTGTAACTCAATTGCCTGCTCGTGTGTAAGTTTCATGACAGTTCCCCCTTAATATTAAGGTATCCTTTTCAAGTAAATATTATTAAGATACCCAGAGAACCGTATAGTTAATTATTTTTCTCATTATTTATAATTATTATAATTTAATATTTACTTTTAACTAATATGTGTTATAATTAATTCAGATAAGAAATTAGGAGGAATGTTAAATGACAGTCGAACAAATGCTCAACCTACAAATCGCTAACTGGAATGTCCTATATACTAAATTACATCGTTTTCACTGGTATGTGAAAGGTCCTCACTTCTTTACCTTGCACGGAAAATTTGAAGAATTATATGAAGAAGCAGCCGCTTCCATTGATGAATTTGCAGAACAATTATTAACGATTGGAGGCCGTCCTGTTTCTACCCTAAAAGAGTATCTTCAACTTGCAACGATTGAAGAAACGAACGAAACACTAACAGCTGAGGAAATGGTACAAGCAATCATCCATGACTTTTCTTTACTCATTGATGAGTTAAAAGTTGGGATGGAAGTCGCCGAGCAAAATGATGACGAAGTCACTAGCGACATGTTTTTAGGCTTAATTGGAAAACTTAAGAAACATAACTGGATGTTACAATCTTTTTTACAGGCTTAATACTGTAAGGACAAGCTATAAAAAGAGAAAAAGCAGCTTCAAATGAGGCTGCTTTTTCATATATAAGTCTATTTCACTTGATAATTTCGGAGTAACTCCACTTCTTCATCTGTTAGTTCTCGATATTCACCTAATTCAAGTGTCTCATCGAGTGGTAATGGACCCATCGAAATCCGTTGGAGATAGACTACTCTTTTCCCAACAGCTTCAAACATTCTTTTCACCTGATGAAATTTCCCTTCAGTAATTGTTAATTCAATGTCGGATCGGATTCCAGACTTTAAGATTTTCAATTCACCTGGCTTGGTTTCATAGCCATCATCCAAGGTAACGCCGTTAGCAAACGCTTCAATATCGTCCTCAGTCACTTCACGATCAATTACCGCAAAATACGTCTTCGGAACATGCTTTTTCGGAGAAAGCAAACGGTGGGCCAATTGGCCATCATTGGTGATTAGCAGCAACCCTTCAGTATCCTTATCCAATCGTCCAACCGGAAAAGGCTCATAAACTTGGTCTTCGAGTTCTAATAAATCGATGACTGTTTCGGTAGAACTATCTTCTGTAGCAGATAAGACTCCTTGTGGCTTATTCATCATCAAATAAATAAATTCTTTGTATTCGATAATTTCTCCGTTTAAGGTTACAGTTTGTGAGGATGGATCCACATGCTGTTTTGCATCTTTTACTACCACATCATCCACTTTAACCGCACTGCTTTTTAACAATTGCTTAACTTCTTTTCTGCTTCCATAGCCTAGGTTTGCAAGCATTTTATCAATTCTCAACGCTTCTCTTCCTCCCAGGTAATTTTAATTTGTTCATGATCCGATCAAGTTTATCCCCAAATAAACGGGTCGCAAGTCCTGATTTTAAGCCAAGATAAAAATAAATTCCAGCTCCCACTGCAGCACAAATAACAATTATTATAACGGATTGAACTTTTAATGCTGGAGAAAGGAATAACAATAATAGTTTGTACATTAATTCTGTGCCCACCCACATGAATCCAGCAAAGATAACAATTAACAAGCTTCTTCTCCATACAAGTCGGAATGGATAACGGGCATATATCTTAATAACAATAAAATTGATGAGAATGGCTGCAACATATCCAAGTGTTGTTGCTAATACTGCCCCTCTTGTTTCCATCATTTTTATTAACGGAATATTTAGAGACAGTTTAATTAATAATCCGACAAGTAAACTTAACACCGTAAATCGTTGTTCGTTGATTCCTTGTAATATGGCTGCAGTAACAGAATATAAGGAAAAAAGAATGGCTACAGGTGCGTATGCCCTTAATACTTCCGTACCAATTACATCATGCTGATAAAACGCTGTATATACAGGTTCTGCCAATAACGAAAGACCGATAGCTGCTGGTAATGTTAAAAATAGCAGGACCTGAAATGTCTGATTTAGCTGTTGGTTTAAGCTTGCTCCTTCCCCCTCAACGAAGGCCCTCGTTATACTTGGTACAAGCGTTAACGAAAATCCTGTTGCCAGAGATACTGGAATAATGACAATTTTATGGGATTCAAAGTTCAAAATAGAGAAAAAGGATTCTGCAAATTTCGCTTTCCCGATTTCTGCCATTGCCTGACTAAAGGTGAATTGATCAATCGCCTGAAATAAAGGGTTGGCAATCCCCACTAACACGAACGGAAACGCATAAATAAGAATTTCCTTATAGATATCCCTAAGAGAGATATCTATTGTGCCCTTATCATGTGAAAGGAGTTCGTCTAAATACGGTTTTCGTTTATACCAATACCAAAATAAAACAAATAAACCGCCAATGGCGCCAATAAAAGCAGCAAATGTCGCCACACTTACCGCTGTTACCATTTTTCCATTAAAAATGTGTAAGACGGCAAAAGCCCCTAGAAGGGTAAAGGCAATCCTGACAATTTGCTCCACGACTTGTGAAAGTGCAGAGGGGCCCATCGATTGATGCCCTTGAAAGAATCCTCGAATGAGGCTCATAAACGGAACAACAATTAACGCAAAGCTTACAGCTCGCATAACCGTGGTGACCGAATCTAAATTTGCCTTTTTATCACCAACACTCATTTCCGCTAATGTCGGTGCCGCAAGATACATCACTAAGAAAGCCATAATCCCTGTTAACATCATAATGACTAAACCCGATTTAAACAGCTTCCTGCCAACTGCATATTCCTCTAGAGCATTATATTTCGAAATAAATTTGGAAACGGCGAGCGGCACACCGGCTGTTGCAACGCTAATAAAAATCGTATACGGTACATAGGAAAATTGATAAAGCGTAGTCCCTTCCCTACCGACAATTTGAAAAAATGGTATAACATAAATTAAGCCGATAACCTTTGAAAGTATCGTTCCTAGCGTTAATATAAATGTTCCTCTTAATAGCTTAGACTGCATAAAATCCCTTCCTACCCGAAGAAATACGTGCGCTCTTTCACAAATATGAAAACTACTTTTTTTGCACACTATAGTAGTTTACAACTTCTTGTCCCCAGACGCTACTAACAACCAAGTGAAATTTATGAAAATATGGGCACATTCGTTTTATTTTGATGATAAATGTTTATAATGGAGTGATGGATTAATAAAAAGTTGGTGTAAATATGGAATATGATGTTATTGTCATCGGCGGCGGCCCATCAGGTTTAATGGCCGCTATTGCGGCTGGTGAAAAAGGCGCAAAGGTCCTTTTAATAGATAAAGGTGACAAACTTGGCAGAAAACTAGCGATATCTGGCGGCGGCCGCTGTAATGTGACCAATCGCCTGCCAATAGAGGAAATTATCAAGCACTTGCCTGGAAACGGGAAATTTTTATATAGTGCTTTTTCTATCTTTAGTAATGAAGATATTATTAAATTCTTTGAGAAATTAGGAATTGCCTTAAAGGAAGAAGATCACGGCCGGATGTTTCCAGTCTCTAATAAAGCACAGTCCGTTGTGGATGCATTACTAAATCAACTAGAAAAACTTCATGTACGTGTCTTTACAAATAGCCCTGTCAGCGAACTCATTTATGAGGATGAGCGTGTTTCGGCTGTGGTACTTAAGGACGGACAAACCATATCTGCTCAATCCGTCGTGATTGCTGTCGGAGGAAAGTCTGTCCCTCATACAGGTTCGACGGGTGATGGCTATGCCTGGGCTGAAAAAGCGGGCCATACCATTACTGAACTTTTTCCCACCGAGGTTCCAGTGACCTCGAATGAACCATTTATAAAAAACAAAGTCCTTCAAGGGTTGTCGTTAAGAGATATCGAATTAAGTGTCTTGAACCCAAAGGGTAAGCCCCTCATCTCTCATCGAATGGATATGATTTTTACCCATTTTGGACTAAGCGGTCCTGCTGTCCTTCGCTGCAGCCAGTTCGTGGTGAAAGCGATGAAGAAATGGAAGTTACAAGAAGTAACCATGAGCCTTAATGTCTTACCAGATAAGAAAGAGGAAGAAGTTTTTCAAGAAATTCTCTCACTTGTAAAAAGTGAGCCTAAGAAAAGCATTAAAAATACACTCAAAGGGCTCGTCCCTGAACGGTACCTCCTGTTTCTATTAGACCAAAATGGAATCGATCCTGCTGAGCAAGCTGGAACGATTTCTAATGAAAAAATACGCAGCTTTTCCAAGAGTTGTAAGCAATTCCTAATTAAAGTTAATGGCACCCTGCCTCTTGAAAAAGCGTTTGTCACGGGCGGCGGTGTGTCAGTTAAAGAAATTGAGCCGCAAACGATGGGCTCGAAACTTATGAATGGTTTATATTTTTGCGGTGAAATCTTAGATATCCATGGGTACACCGGAGGGTATAATATTACTTCTGCACTTGTAACCGGAAGATTAGCTGGAAGTAATGCAGCCATATATGTGAAAAATAAAAAGGTCTGACAAGTTGTCAGGCCTTATAAATAATCATCGCTGAAAAACAATAAATCTGTTCCTCTTCTTCTTCCTCTGCCATTGCTGCCACATTATATTTAATATCAAGCAGACTTGTTTCATCCAGTCCCTTTAAAAAACGATTCATTTCCTTTTCCAGATCCTTCTCATGCTCCCGATCAAACAACTTTACCTGTATCAATGTTCTCTCCCTCTCTTTTTTTACTACTATTCTTACCACTTTTCTGAAATTTTAAAAATTTAATCTTATCTTTATAAAAAGTTAAGATTATTTTGAGTGGAGGCTTTGATACAACTACTGGTGGTACTTAATGAATACCTACATTGTCACCAGCAGACTTGATTTGCCGCCGCACAAAAAAACCGATTCCATTGTGGAATCGGTTATTCTGTGTATTCTGTTTCACCAGTCCAAGCGAGCATGCCGCCTGCCATATTACGAACCTTATAGCCTTGATCCTGCAAATAATGGCAGACATTTCCGCTTCTTGCGCTGGAGCGGCAGATAAAGATATATTCTTTATCCTTGTCAAAGTAGTCGAGTTTATCAGGGATATCTCCCATGCGAATATGCTTTGCTCCTGGGATCATCCCGAAAACGACCTCATGATCTTCCCTTACATCGACTAGCTCAAGTTTTTCCCCTGACTCAAGCTTCTTTTGTAATTCTTCTGGTGTAATTGTTTGAATTTCTTCCATCAAGTCCATCCCCTTTAGGAAAAACAGCCCCGAAAAAGGGGCCATTCTATAGATTAATTTGCGACGATATTTACAAGCTTGCCAGGAACAGTAATGACTTTGCGGATTGTTTTCCCTTCAATTTGTTCCTTAATTTGGGCATCCTCCATTGCGATTCCCTCAAGGGACTCTTTGCTTGCATCCACTGGTACCAAAAGCTTTGCTTTTACTTTACCATTGACTTGGACAACAATTTCAACTTCATCATCTACTAGTTTTGCCTCATCATAGGCTGGCCATGCTTCGTAAGATATTGTTTCACTATGACCTAACTTCTCCCAAAGCTCCTCAGCAATATGCGGGCAAACAGGTGCAAGCATTTTAACAAAACCTTCAATATATTCTTTTGGCAGTACGGTTGCTTTATAGGCCTCATTTATAAATACCATCATCTGTGAGATCGCCGTATTAAATCTTAAGCCTTCGTAATCCTCAGTCACTTTCTTCACCGTTTGATGATAAACTTTTTCCAAATTTGAGGCTTCTTCATTTACTTGGATCTTTGGATTTAATTCCCCGTTTTCTTCAACCAATAAACGCCAGATGCGATCTAAGAAGCGGCGGGAACCATCCAGTCCATTTGTTGACCAAGCAATCGATGCATCAAGCGGTCCCATGAACATTTCATAAAGGCGAAGGGTATCAGCACCATGGCTGCCAACGATATCATCAGGGTTTACGACATTCCCTTTTGATTTACTCATTTTTTCATTTCCTTCACCTAAAATCATGCCTTGGTTAAATAGCTTTTGGAATGGTTCTTTGGTTGGAACAACACCAATATCATACAGGAATTTATGCCAGAAACGCGCATAAAGTAAATGTAAAACAGCATGTTCAGCCCCGCCAATGTAAATATCAACAGGAAGCCAGTGGTTTAATTTTTCCTGAGAAGCAAGTGCTTGATCATTTTTCGGATCAATGTAACGTAAATAATACCAGCAGCTGCCTGCCCATTGCGGCATTGTATTGGTTTCACGACGGCCTTTTTTACCTGTTTCTGGGTCCACCACGTTGACGAAATCAGAAATAATTGCAAGCGGTGATTCACCTGTTCCAGATGGTCGAATTTCTTTCGTTTTTGGTAACATCAATGGAAGCTGATCTTCAGGAACCGCAGTCATTGTGCCATCTTCCCAATGGATAATTGGAATCGGTTCGCCCCAATAACGCTGGCGGCTGAATAGCCAGTCACGCAAACGGAAAGTGACTTTCTTCGTTCCGATTCCCTTTTCTTCTAACCAAGCAATCATCTTTTGAATGCCTTCTGCTTTATCCAAGCCATTTAAGAATTCAGAGTTAATATGTTCACCATCGCCAGTATAGGCTTCTTTGTCAATATCTCCACCAGCGACAACGGCTTTAATCGGCAGGTTAAATTCTTTAGCGAATTCATAGTCACGCTCATCATGAGCTGGAACTGCCATAATTGCTCCTGTACCGTAACTTACTAATACATAATCAGCAATCCAGATTGGCATTTTTTCACCATTTGCAGGATTGATGGCATATGCCCCAGTGAATACGCCTGTTTTCTCTTTTGCAAGATCGGTACGCTCTAAATCGCTCTTTGTTTTCACTTTATCCAAATAAGCATCAACCGCAGCACGTTGTTCAGCTGTTGTAATTTTATCTACAAACGCATGTTCCGGAGCTAGCACAGCATAGGTAGCACCAAATAATGTATCGGGACGTGTTGTGAATACCGTAAAAGTCTCTTCATGACCTTCGATCGAGAATGTTACTTCTGCACCTTCCGAGCGGCCGATCCAGTTACGCTGCATTTCCTTTAAACTTTCCGGCCAATCAAGTTCTTCTAAGTCTTCAAGTAAACGATCACCATAAGCAGTGATTTTTAACATCCATTGCTTCATCGGACGGCGTTCAACGGGGTGTCCGCCACGCTCACTTTTGCCATCAATGACTTCTTCGTTTGCGAGAACTGTTCCAAGCGCCGGACACCAGTTTACCGCAACCTCATCAATATATGCTAAACCTTTTTCGAATAACTTTAAGAAAATCCATTGGGTCCATTTGTAGTATTCAGGGTCGGTAGTATTAACTTCACGATCCCAATCATAAGAGAATCCTAATGATTTAATTTGGCGGCGGAACGTGTTGATATTCTGTTCAGTAAATTCCGCTGGGTCGTTCCCCGTATCTAATGCATACTGCTCTGCCGGTAAGCCGAACGCGTCCCAGCCCATTGGATGAAGCACATTGTATCCCTGCATCCGCTTTAATCGTGAAAGAATGTCGGTTGCTGTATAGCCTTCAGGGTGCCCTACGTGTAGTCCTGCTCCTGATGGATATGGAAACATATCTAAAGCGTAGAATTTTCTTTTGTCATATTCCTCGCTTGTTTTAAATGTTTTTTCTTCTTCCCATTTCTTTTGCCACTTTTGTTCGATGTGATTATGATCGAAACTCATATCTGTTGCCTCCTTAAAATAAAGGCTGTGTTAACCTGTCTGTTGATTTCCGTTCCAGTCACTTCGCTTTCCGCAGGCGTGCCGGGGAGCCTCCTCGTCGCTTTGCTCCTGTGGGGTCTCCCCTGCCCCGTACTCCTGCAGGAGTCTTCGTGCCTTCCACTCCAATCAACAGAGTGCTAAAATCAACATTTAACTTTAACACAGCCAAAATAAAAAAACCCCTCATCCCAAAAAGGGACGAGAGGATTGTATGTATCTTCCCGCGGTACCACCCACATTAGTGTTAAAAACACTCGCTTCATTCATCCTTAACGCGGAATACGGCAAGCCTTACTATACTTTCACACTTGCAACTCAAAGGCGAGTTCATGATGTACCCGGTTGACTTCCACCAGCCGTCAACTCTCTATTTCGGGTGTGTACCACTACTACTCCTAATCACAGTCATTTCATTATTAAGTATTACGGTTATTGTAATAAATTTTCAACAAGTATGCAAGGCAAACAAACGCCTAAATTCAGGATAGACAAAATATCGGGATAATAAACAAAAAGACAAAGAAGAGTTACTTCTTCGTCCGCATGGAATGGACAAATAACTAGATTTGTCCATGGACGGTGCCTGACACCATTTTTGTTTTTAGACCTCGATCGTAAAGGAGTGTTGTGATGATTGCGATGAGGAATAACACTATTAGTACAATGAATAGTGCTGATATGTTGTACATGTCTACGATTATTCCGCCCATTAGGGGACCAATCATTCTGCCGCCTGTGGCCGTACTGTTGACGATTCCTTGGTAGAAGCCTTCACGTCCCTTCGGTGCCAGGCTAAAGGCAACTGTTGGAACTGCCGGCCAGATAAACATCTCACCAATTGTTAGGATAATCATCCCAACTAGAAACCCAGAAAACAGCGTTGCCTGCCCTGCAACTAAAAATGAAACAACGAAAATACCAATTCCAATAATCATTTGCAGTTTAAGTGATGCTCTCAGATGCTTCAGTACACCATTTAAGAACGGTTGGCCAATGACAATTAGGGCACCGTTGATCGACCATAATAGACTATACTGCGTTAACGAAATATTAATTTCCTGTGTATAGGTGGCAATCGTTGTTTGCCACTGTACATAGGCAACCCAGCAAAGCAAATACCCTGTACACAGTATTAATAAGGCATACAGTTTTTTTCTATTTTTTACAATAGGAACTTTTATATCGTTAGTTGCCGATTTTCCTGACTCTCCTGAAATTCCTTTATAGCCAAATAGCGCTATAAGCAAAAAGAGGACGTACATAATAGTATTGGCTAGGAAGATGAGTTGAAAGGAATAAGCGGCAACAATCCCGCCAAGGGAAGCACCCAAGGCTACCCCAAGGTTTTGGGCAACATAAATCGCGTTAAAGGCTTTCCTTCCACCTTCAACCCAAACGGACCCTGCCATTGCATACATCGACGGAAAAATAATACCGGTACCGAATCCAATAATGATTTGGAAGACAATATAGGCAGGCCAGCCATGCCAAAAAGTTAAACCAATGAGTGCTGCAAGAGTAATCGAGATTCCTATTAAGATAGATTTGTAGCCGCCTATTCTATCAAATAGGCTGCCGCCATATAGGTTACCAATCACACTTGCCCCTGAATTTAGCATTAGGACTATTCCAGCAATCGATAAGGACTTACCCAGGTGATCATGTATATAAATTGTATTTAAAGGCCACAGAAATGATGAGCCTGTGACATTAACGACCATCCCTATTATTAAGAGCCATAAGGCACGTGGCATGTATAAAACGCCCCTTTACATATTACAATTTCAATTACCAAGGATATATTCTATTATTTTTTCTTGGGGCGCGCAATGCTTTTTGTTTTCCAGTGCAATGGAGGAGGTGTGGAGGTGTGGTATTCCCTTTGAATTGATCCAGGATTCCGTCAAACTGGATTGGATTTCGCTGAATTGGTCCAGGATTTCGCCAAACTAGATTGGATTAATTGGCCCAGGATTTCGCCAAGTTTCCCAATTATTTCGCCAAATCTAAAGAAGATATCGCCAAACTCAATTTCTCCTTAAAAAAACCATAAGAAAAAAACACTGTAAATGAAACAGTGTTTTCCTGACCAAAATATTTAAGGTTTTTTCTTTGGTACTCCTGGTACTACCGGTGCTTGTGCAGGGAAATAACTATTCACTGCGGCATCTTTTTTCTTATCATTTTCTGTTTCGTCGAAAACAGCCTTTTTCACTTTTTCAATTTCCTTGTCTACCTCTTCCATGTCAACGCCTTTTTTAACAAGCTCTTCAGTTGCAAGCCGGACCGCTTTGTTGGATTGAACAACAGATTCTCTTAAGGAATCCATCGATCCCTGTGGATTATGGAAACCGGCCGAGTTTTCAGCTGCGATAATATCCCAGAACCATTGGCCCTTCCGAACAAATTCCTGCGCTTGCTTGACTTTCTTCTGATTTACACCTGAAGTAATCATTTTATTTACATAATAGTGTGATGTCGTGGAAATATCCTGTGCTTCGTGTAATGCACTGACATTTGCTTCTTGAATTTCAAGGACACGGTCCTTCAATTTATCTAAATCACGGTCGCCATGACACTGACCGCATGAAGTTTGCATGGTTTTAAGCGGTGAAGTCCACCAGTGTGAGCTGATTTTTCTTTTTCCATCGACACGCTCATATGGCATATGGCAGTCAGCACAAGATACATTCGCTTTGCCGTGTGTACCTGATGAATGTGTTTCATATTCGGGGTGCTGTGACTTTAACATCGGCGTCCCAGAAATATTACTAATCCAATCCTTCTCAAAACCTTTTTCTTTCGCAATGGTGCTGTAATACTCATACATTTCATCAGGCTTAAAACCTTTTGTCCACGGGAATGTTACTTCACTATTATCGGCTGCAAAATAATACTCCACGTGACACTGGCCGCAAACATAGCTGCGCATATCGTTTTTGGTTGGATTGGATGTATCTACGCCTTTCGCTTGTAATGCCTTATAGAAGCTTGGACGAGTGACACGCAAATCCATTGTTTTTGGATCATGACAATCCGAACAGCCTATTGGCGAGTGCCCCATCTCCTCCCCTTTTGGCCAAATATCTTTATTAAAATTAGCACCCCAGTAGTGGTCGCCCATTTCCTCAATCATCTTTGGAACAGCTGTCGATTTACAAGTGTAACACGAGCCAACCGATTTATCGGTAATCCGTTGAATACTGCGTATATCTTCTAAGGCGTATGTATGACCACGTTCTTCGTTATATTCCGTTGCAAATCCATATCCATTAAAGAGGATAGGTAACAGAGGCTCTTTATCTTTTTCAAATTTGCTGCGTTTTTCAGAACCGCCATAAGTAGTATCTTCCATCTTTTCATTCTTTTTGTAACTATTATATTGAAGTGGAAATAAGTCCTTAAACGCTTCATTACGAATTTCATCGGCTGCGAGTCCTGTAGTCTTCTTTCCTGCGGCAGACGCCGTTTTCTCAGTAGATCCATCGCTGCACCCAGTAATGATCAAAACCATCGCTAGCAGGAGAAGATATGCCCCATATCGAAAGCTTCCCATTTCTAAAATCCTCCCTTATTTTCTAATAACTCTCCTGAAACAGGTGGCTTATTATAACGATCATCTTTAAAGCCTTTCCCGTGTGGTACTGTTTTGTGACAGGAAATACACTTTTCCTTTGCATCATGCGATACATTGCTAAGTGTGCTTTTATGACAAGAAATACAGTTGTCATTCATAATTTTTTCAGTTCGTTCGGTCGCCTCAATCACATCCGGAATCTTCTTTGTTCCGAGTGTATTGAAATAAATATGTGTCATCCCTGCGCGGCCTTTAAAAAATAATTTCCCCACTTCACTTTTATGAGGCAGATGGCAGTCATTACACTGTAAATCCGAGTGAGTTGAATCCATAAAAGACTTATGTACGGATTTCATCGTATGACAGTTTTGACAAAAACCAGGAGAATCCAAGTAGGCCATTGTTTTTACAGTGGAAAAAGATAAAAACACACCAATCAGTAGCGCCAGCACAATTAAAAACTTTTTGTCCATTTTAAGGAATCTTTTTAACATTTCCTCACCTCCCATTCTTTTCTCTTTTAGTTTTTCTGCATCGTAATCCTGAGTGGTCTACACCCTTATTTAAACCATGATATAAAAGAGCAAAACTGTGATGTACATCACATATATATCACTACTTGTTACCGACCTGTGAACGAGCGTTTCCTTCTATTTTCAAGGTGTTTTTAATGTAATATTGTTATTCCAAGTGATTTTTTACACTTTTTTCAATAATTTCTGGAAAAATTATTTATAAAAAAGAACCCCTCAATTGAAAAAAATTGAGGGATTCTTCCTTGTTTTATGAAGATTGGTCTTTTTCTTGGTGGAATTTTGATTTTACAGGCTGCCCACCGGATTTTTCATAATTCTTCTTGGCTTGCTTAACAAGATCGAAATCTTGCCCCAACTCTAAATCTTGATTATTAATTCCATTTCGGGTTTTCTGTTCAGGATTTTGTTGCTTAGAACGCTTTTTCAAAGGTTTTCCCCCTCTAGAACCATGGTATTCTGAAGCTGCTGCAGCTGGAGTCTCATTCTATGGAGCTGTTCCCGTTGCTGCGAGTTTGCACTATGTGCCATTTTAGCAATGTCTTGATAAGTATCTTCAAGCTGCTGCAGCGCCTTTGTGTAATCATCGTCATTATAATGCTCTTGGAGACTACTTTGTTTGTATTGTTCTTGGGCAAAGCGAACTGTGTCCTCAACCTGTTGCATTAATTCGTCCATAGAGTCGCGAGTAGCCATTTAAGAACCCCTTTCTATAATAACTGGAAGCCCCGTGTGAGAAGCATAATGCTTCATTTCTTATTTTGTTCTCCATTTTCTTTCCTATAACATAAACAGTTGAATAATTATTACCAGCCAGTTCCGTAAATAATTACATTTGGATAAGCTAGCCACAACATGATAAAATTGATGTTATGCGCTTTTTATTTTTTATAAGGAGGTTTTCTGATTGGTTCAGATGAGACCTTTTATATATGCTTCTGATGATAAACGATACCATACTTGGAATTACCACTTGCGCCAAGAATTTGGTCATAAGGTGTTTAAAGTCGCTCTTGATGGAGGCTTTGATTGTCCGAACCGGGATGGCACTGTCGCACACGGAGGCTGTACGTTTTGTAGTGCGTCAGGTTCTGGAGATTTCGCCGGTAATCGAGTAGAATCCCTAGAAACTCAATTCAATAACATTAAAGAAAAAATGCACACAAAATGGAAAGATGGCAAATACATGGCCTACTTTCAGGCATTTACAAATACCCATGCACCAGTAGATGTACTTCGTGAAAAATATGAATCCGTTCTGGATCATGAAGGCGTCGTGGGTTTATCGATTGCCACGCGTCCTGATTGTCTGCCAGATGATGTGGTCGAGTATTTAGCGGAACTGAATGAACGAACCTATTTATGGGTTGAACTTGGTCTTCAGACAGTCCACGAACGGACAGCCTCGCTCATCAATCGTGCCCATGATTTTCAATGTTATAAAGATGGGGTAAACAAGCTAAGAAAGCATGGGATTCGCATCTGCTCCCATATAATTAATGGATTACCGCTTGAGAACTACGACATGATGATGGAAACTGCTCATGAAGTAGCCAAATTAGATGTTCAAGGAATAAAAATCCATTTGCTCCATTTGTTAAAAGGAACGCCGATGGTCAAGCAATATGAAAAAGGAATGCTCGAGTTTATGTCCCAAGATGACTATGTAAAGTTAGTATGTGACCAATTAGAGATTTTACCACCCGAGATGATTGTTCATCGGATAACAGGAGATGGTCCCATTGATTTAATGGTTGGGCCGATGTGGAGTGTGAACAAGTGGGAAGTCTTAAATGCCATTGATGCGGAACTGAAGAAACGAGGCAGCTGGCAGGGTAAATTTTATCAAGGTCAATTGGTGAAGTATTTATGAAAATAGACAAGGTTCTTCCGTTTGCGAAAAATCTACTTAAAAAAGCGGTTCAACCTGGCGATGTTGTGATTGATGCGACAGTTGGAAATGGCTATGATACAGTTTTCTTAGCAGAACTTGTTGGTGCCTCCGGTCACGTATTTGGGTTTGATATTCAAGAGAAAGCGATTGCCGCAAGCAAAGAACGTTTGATTAATCAAAGCCTGTCTGAGCGAGTTACACTGTTTCACTCTGGGCACGAACAGCTATCCCAATTGATTCCTAACAACTATCAAGGTAAAGTAACTGGTGCAATTTTCAACTTGGGATATTTGCCTGGCAGTGATAAAACGATAGTTACTCAACCTGAAACAACGATTAATGCTCTGCAACAACTACTGGAAATGATTGCTCCTGAAGGAATCATCGTTCTCGTTATTTATCATGGCCACAATGGAGGGGCTGAAGAACGTGATTCCCTGCTTGATTATTGCCAAAAAATTGACCAAAAAACAGCCCATGTGCTCCAATACCAATTTATCAATCAACAAAATAGTCCAGCTTTTATCATTGCAATCGAGAAAATATAAAAACCAGGCCTAAGCGCCTGGTTTTATTTTGAAATTAACCTTGTAACAAAAGCTGGGACTGATTTTTGCACTGAACGGTAGGCAAGACCATTGAAATAGAAGAAATAGCTAATCCAACCGCCCGTTTTAATCATACCTTTGGCTAATTTTCGCACGTTTTTCTGTTTGCGAACCTTGGCATCGGATAAATAAATACCCAGCAGACCACGATTAATCAAGCGATGAAAATTTTTGTGAGGGAGAAATTCCGTGTGCCGATCTGCTTCAATCATAAAATGATTCAAGCGTTGAAAAAGCATTTCCTCATTACGATAATAAGTACAAAAGTTTAAATCTCCCCCAATAAGGTCTTCTTCTTGATCAATAAAATAATCTAAAAGAATATGTAAGCCCTGAATATATGGAAAGTATCCATTTCGAATATTTTCCGCATCACTCAACTGAAAATCATCACGATGAGCGTAGGAAACTAGGCAAAAAATCCCTAAGGTAGAACCCGAACAAGCTGAAAATTCATACCATTCCATATCAGGTAAGTGAGGTTGGTTCTTTTGAAACCATTTTTCAAGACGTGGGACCCGCTCCTCATGGATGACATGTTTGTGAATTTGCAGTTCACAATAGTATTGGCATAGCTCAAGCAAATAATCTTTAATTCCTTCATAATTCTTAATTTCTCTCAGGACAGAGCGGCAGGTTTCCGATAAATCATTTAAATAATTATCATCGTCCTGGTCTTCACGGAGCCGGTAATAATTTTTCTTCTCTGCCTTAAGGACGAGCGCATCTGCCATGGATTCATGGAGCGCTGCAAAATCCTCAGGGTCTAGTGAGGTGGAACGGTCACAAAGATTATCCAAATAATCACTAATCGTTTGATAAGCAACGATAAATTTTATCGCTTTTTGATAATCCCCTTTTGCGGTTAGTGCAAGGATAGCACCACCCTCGCAATGGAACGTTTTATGATTGATACTTGCAAGGGCCTGAGTCCTCAGTTCCTCGTTCGGGATTTTTTCTGCACGGCTTTTCCAATAAGCCAATTCTTTGTGTACTGCTGGAAGTATTTTGCTGTATACCCTCGACATAAGGGTGATTGGCATCATTAAAACCGACAACCTTTCTAAACAATATAACCGATTGCTTTTAATTGACTATAAACAAAATCCTTTGCGTATTCAAATACCACTTCGCGCTCCGGTTCATTAAAAATCTCATGGTAGCATTTCGGCCATTCCTTAAATCTTTTTTCCGAAAGTGGTACATGATTAAACCACTCTTTTACGGTACTTTTATTGACTATTTTGTCATCGCCCGCCTGCATGACTAGCATGGGGATGTCTTGTGTTTTTTCAAGCGCCTGGAAGGCCTCTTTCATGGCACTCACTAATTCCCGATACCATCGAACCGATACCTTGGTTACATAAAGGGTATCATTCGAATCCGCTTCACGGACCTCTTCGTTTCTTGTTGCCATTTGGACCGATAATCCAGAATTGATCCGAAGTGAAGGAAAAACCACATTCAGACCATGCGATAGAATATCTAGAATTTTAGATGGGGTATGAACTAACCCTAAACACGGCGATGAAAGAATCACTCCAGCGACATTCAGCTTCTCTTCCTGTAAGAGCCGAATTGAAATTAATCCCCCCATACTGTGACCAAGTAAGAAAACTGGTAAATTATAGCGGTAGGCTGCCTGAATCCAATCCTTTACTTCAAAGATATAATCATCGAAGGAATGAATATGACCGCGGTTTGCTCTTGTTGTCATCCCTTGGCCCGGAAGGTCTGCCATAATCACATGGAATCCTGCAGAACGCCACATTTCGATTAGCCAGCCATAACGGCGATGATGTTCCATCGCACCATGGACCATCACTATGACTGCTTTCGCTTCCCCTTCTGCTTCCCACTTCCACATAAAGTTCCCCCCTAGAGTAGTTATAACCAATTAGTGAATGAATTCCAATGCACGAAACTTCACTAATTCAAAAAAGACGAATTATTTTTAATTGCTTCCTACTTCCGCTAAAATAATATCATCATGGAAAAGGAGCGAGAAGAATGATCTATCCTTATAAAGATAAGTATCCTCACATAGCGGATACTGCTTTTATTGCCGACTATGTGACAATTACTGGTGATGTTGTAATTGGCGATGAATCAAGTGTCTGGTTTAATACTGTCATTAGAGGGGACGTCGCCCCAACCATCATCGGTAAGAAAGTAAATATCCAAGATAATTCTATATTACACCAAAGTCCCAATAACCCGCTAATTTTAGAGGATGAAGTGACTATTGGACACCAGGTAATTTTACACAGTTGTATCATTAGAAAAAAAGCACTCATCGGAATGGGATCGATTATCCTTGATAATGCTGAAATTGGTGAAGGTGCATTTATTGGTGCCGGCAGTCTGGTTCCCCAAGGGAAAAAGATCCCGCCTAATACCTTAGCATTTGGCAGACCCGCAAAAGTTATTAGAGAATTAACACCTGAAGACATTAAAGATATGGTAAGAATCTCTAGAGAATATGCAGAAAAGGGACAATATTATAAGTCCATTCAACCTTAATAATAAAGCGCAAGCGCCCTGGTCAGCGGCGTATGGCCTCCTCGAAAGAGCTAACGCTCTTTCTTCGTGCGATGCTTATGCTGCCGAAGCCTTCCTTGTGGAGCGCTCCAACTGAGATAAAGGAAACACGAAGAGCGATAGCGATTCGATGTTGACTTATCGTAGGGAGGAGAGCGAAGGACAGTAGCCGCTAGGGCGCTGGAGCTAGACAGTAATCTAAGTTCAAAAACTTATACTATCTTATACTAAATAAAGCACCCAAGAAAACTGAACATATCCCTGTCAAGTAGACAGTAATAAAAATAAACACCCTTCTTCAGCGGCTTACAGGATAGTTGGATGAGGGGCCACTGTCAAGGAAAGCACTTGACAGAACCCCCTCATCCAACTGATTGGTCTGTAAGCTGAAGAAGGAACCAATTTAATCCAATTGTCTTCTAAGCAACTTTTGATTCCCTGTACTCCACAGGACTAAGGTTGCTTAATTTTTTTTGGAAACGCTCGTGGTTATAAAAATAGATATATCGATTGATTGCATTAATTACTTCCTCTTCGGTTTTAAATGAATTAAGATACATAACCTCAGATTTTAAATGGCCAAAAAAGTTTTCCATACTGGCATTGTCTAAACAATTTCCTTTTCTGGACATACTAGGAATAATCTTAAACTTCTTAAGAAGTTTGTGGTATTGGCGAGATGTGTATTGGAATCCTTGGTCACTGTGCAGAGTGACACCACGCACATCTTTCTTTTTTTTGACTTCTTTTATTGTGTTAACAACTAGGCTTAAATCATTGGTATCACTAATTTTAAAGGCAATGATTTCATTATTATATAAGTCTTTTATTGCAGATAAATATAAACGTCTTTGATTAAACATCAGATAAGTAATATCAGTAACCCACTTTTGATTTATATCTGATGCGGTAAATTCACGATTTAGGATATTAGAAACTACAATGTTCTCTTTCCCCTTTTTGTAATTTCCTCTTTTTCTTCTAATTTTGGCCCTGATTCCTAATTTTTTCATTAACCGGTATACTCTTTTGTGGTTTACTGCAATTCCATATTTACGGAAGAGCCAATATTTAACACGGTAATATCCATAAATACCATTAACCTCGTTGTAACACTCCATTATCAATGCTTGTAAATACTCATCTTCTACTTTTTTGAGAGTTATATTATGCTTTCGTTTTAACCATTTGTAATACCCACTTCTTGAAACACCAGCAAATTTACAAAGAAGCGACACCGGATAATCGCTGGATAACTCTTCAACAATAGTAAACAGTATGCCGATATCCTCCATTTTCACCTCCTTTGAAAAGCTCGTAACTTTTTTAAAAACTCATTCTCCATTTTTAAAATTCTATTTTCCTCTTCTAGAGACAATGGCCTGGTTCTAGGTCTGCCTTTAAAAGGGGAATTAGACTTTCCACGACGATCGTCAAGACCCGCTTCACCCAATTCCTTATATTTATTTACCCAACGACGTATATAGGAGTGGTCAGGTAAGCCAAGTTCCTTAGCCAAAGCCTTATATCCCATTTCACCTTCAAAATATTCTTTTACAGCAGCAAGTTTATACTCAAACGAATAGTTTATGAATTTTTGTCCTTTTTTAGCCAAAATAAATCCCTCCTATGTAGCAGTATGGGTTTTTTACATACTGTCTACACAGAAGGGATAATATCAAACTTGGGTGCTTTTATTTATTAATTTTTCGATGATTGCAATGCTTTTTCTAAAGAATAATCCCGTTGAAATGAATAGACATCCTCCACATACACTTGATGCCAAACCATAAACATCAGCACAGTCCAGATTTTCCTGCTGTTATCTGCTTTGCCTTGGCTATGATCTTCAAGCAATTGAAGCACATAGGTTTTATTGATCAAATGATCGGTGTTGCTTTCACGGATGATTTTTTTGGCCCATTCGTTCATTTCATCCTTCAACCAGTGACGGATTGGAACAGGGAAACCTAGTTTCTTACGGTCTAGCACATGGGCAGGCACGATGCCTTCAGCGGCTTTACGCAAGATATATTTAGTCGTTCCATGAGCTGTTTTCAGGCTAGTTGGGATTTTTGACGCCACTTCGAAGACCGCTTTATCGAGGAATGGCACACGTAATTCTAATGAATGAGCCATGGTTACTCTATCTGCCTTCAATAAAATATCACCGCGCATCCAAGTATGAATATCAATATACTGCATCCGATCAACCGGATCGTAGCCCCGCGATTCGGCGTAAAGAGGCTTCGTAATATCCTTATAATCTAATCCTTCACGGTAGACATTTAATAGTTCGCGTTTCTCTTCTTCCAAAAACATTTTTGCATTACCGATATAACGATCCTCCATTGGCGTTACACCACGTTCAATAAAGCTTTTTCCTCTCATTCCTTCAGGCATCATGCCTGCAATCCCTTTTAAAAGCACTTTTCCTGCTCTTGGGATTTTATTAAATACCTCTAATGATTGCGGTTCACGATAAATATTGTAGCCGCCAAATAATTCATCCGCCCCTTCACCAGACAGAACAACGGTTACGTGCTTTCTTGCCTCACGAGCAACAAAATATAACGGAACGCAAGCAGGGTCGGCAAGCGGGTCATCCATATGCCACATGATTTTTGGAATTTCATTCATGTATTCCTGAGGGGAAATCACATAACTGATATTTTCAACACCAAGTTTCTCAGCTGTCTCTTTTGCGACATCAATTTCACTGAAACCATTATGCTCAAAGCCAACAGAGAAGGTTTTAATGGCAGGGTGAAATTCTTTGGCAATGGACGCAATGATGGAAGAATCAATCCCGCCTGATAGGAATGAACCTACTGGAACATCACTGCGCATATGCATTTTGACTGAATCAAAGAGGACATCTTTAATTTCTTTTATAAAATCAGGCTCCGCTTTTTGAACCGGTTTAAAATGTGCCTTCCAATATCTTTTAATTTCCATTGGTGAGCCAATTTTTTTTGTAAAATAATGACCTGGTTCTAACTTCTTAATTCCATCAGATAAAGTGTTTGGTTCAGGAACAAATTGATAGGTTAAATAATGCTGCAAAGAATCATAATTGAGCACATCATTTTCAAGACCCAACAAAATACTCTTTTTCTCAGACGCAAAAAATGTTCGGTCACCATCTTCAAAATAAAAGAACGGTTTAATTCCAAAAGGATCGCGTGCCCCATAAAGACTTTGCTCTTGTTTATCCCAGATAACGAAAGAGAACATTCCACGCAGTTTTTCAACGGCCTTTTCCTTTAAATGGCTGTAAAGAGCAATAATAACCTCCGTATCAGAACTTGTTGCAAACGTTAAACCCTCAGCTAATAGTTCTTCACGCAGCTCAACATAGTTATAAACTTCACCGTTAAAGATAATCCAGTAGCGTTCATTTTCATAGGTTAACGGTTGATGACCGCTCTCAATATCAATGATACTTAAACGTCGGAATCCAAATTGAATATGATCATCATAATAAAAACCATCATCATCTGGACCACGATGAGTGATAATATCGTTCATATTTTTAAATTGTTGTTTTTGTACTTCACTATAGTTTTGTGTTGTATCGTGTACACAACCTATAAAGCCACACATTATGTACCTCACCTCTTCTAAATATCCCTAAATAAAGGATTTAATCCAAAAAACATACTCTCTAATACTACCACTTTTTTTTGAAAAAATGCACTGTGAACAATAGGTAAATTTACTATCCCCATTTTTCACTTCTTTTGACCTGTATAAACATTTCATTTTAGGCAAATACCGATTAAATGTACAGGTAATTAGACGTACAAATAAAAACGGGAGTTACATGTCATATGTAACCCCCCTCTTTATATTTTGCTGTGTTAAACTTGTCTGTTGATTTCCGTTCCAGGCACTTCGCTTTCCGCGGGCGAGCCGTGGAGCCTCCTCGTCGCTTTGCTCCTGCGGGGTCTCCCCTGCCTCGTACTCCCGCAGGAGTCTTCGTGCCTTCCACTCCAATCAATATTAACCTATAACACAGCCTTCTATTTAAATATTTGCTTGCGCTCGTAATGCCTCTACTTTATCCGTACGCTCCCAAGGCAGGTCAACATCTGTCCGGCCAAAGTGACCATAGGCTGCTGTTTGTTTGTAGATTGGACGACGTAGGTCCAGCATGTTGATGATTCCAGCAGGACGTAGGTCAAAGTTTTCACTCACTAGGTTCACTAGAATATCTTCGTTTACTTTACCAGTACCAAACGTATCCACAGCGATGGAAACCGGTCGTGCTACACCAATCGCATAGGCCAGTTGAACTTCACATTTTTCAGCAAGACCAGCAGCGACGATGTTTTTAGCAACATAACGTGCGGCATATGCAGCGGAACGGTCCACTTTTGTCGGATCCTTACCTGAGAAAGCACCGCCGCCATGACGAGCATATCCGCCATACGTATCAACTATAATTTTACGGCCGGTTAAGCCTGCATCCCCTTGTGGTCCGCCAATGACGAAACGGCCAGTTGGATTAATAAAATACTTTGTCTTCTCATCGATAAGTTCTTTCGGTACAACAGGGTTGATGACATATTCTTTTAAGTTACGTTGTATCTGCTCTAACGTTACTTCTGGGTTATGTTGAGTAGAAATAACAATGGTATCAATCCGTACCGGCTTATCATTCTCATCATATTCCACCGTTACCTGGGTTTTTCCGTCTGGTCGAAGGTATTCAAGAACATTGTCTTTCCGCACTTCTGTTAATTTACGAGCAAGCTTGTGTGCAAGTGAGATGGGAAGCGGCATAAGCTCTTTCGTTTCATTACATGCAAAACCAAACATTAACCCTTGATCCCCTGCTCCAATTGCTTCAATTTGCTCATCAGACATTTGGCCTTCACGAGCCTCCAATGCTTGGTCAACACCCATTGCAATGTCTGGAGACTGTTCATCAATAGATGTTAAAACGGCACATGTCTCGGAGTCAAATCCATATTTCGCACGATCATATCCTATCCCTTTAATCGTTTCACGAACGATTTTTGGAATATCCACATATGTAGATGTTGTGATTTCCCCTGCAACTAACACTAATCCAGTTGTTACTGAAGTTTCAGCCGCAACACGAGCATTAGCATCCTTTGCTAAAATAGCATCTAAAATGGAATCAGAAATTTGGTCACAGATTTTATCTGGATGACCCTCAGTAACTGATTCAGAAGTGAACAAACGCGCGTTTCTTGACATCTGAATTCCTCCTTTATTATGAGATCACGAGGATTTTTTTCGAAGGTTACAGGTATACTTCTTAAACCTCGAGAATTTGATACGGTACTCATTCCCTTAGTATGTAATAAACAAAGGATTTTTATTAGAGACTCATTTCATAAAAGGACTTATAAAAAAACAAAAAACCTTACCATAGAGGAAAGGTTGTTTTCGGGCCTTTCGCTCTTATCGTTCAAGGCATTAGCCTTGCGTCAGATTAGCACCTTCGCATTTGAAAAGGACCTTTTAATGTGGTTCATCTTTTCATACTGCAGGTTGCTGGGTTTCATTGGGCCTGTCCCTCCACCAGCTCAGGATAAGAGAGTATCCGTTCAACTTAGAATAATATCATACTGGGTAACAATGTCAATGTATTTTTTAGAAATATCTTCCTCATAAAATGGGAAAAATACGGTGTAAGTCATGAACCTTTTATAAAAATTTTTTATATCTTCATTTAAAGTTTTAAAATATATAAATTCAGATTAATAGGATACATTAATTCAACTAATGTGTTATACTTTTTGTATTATTAACAACATAAAACCTAGACAAAGGAAGGTCTCATTAAATGAATTCTGTTGATACTCCTAATGAATTAAATCAATTGTTGAATGAAAGTCATGTTCATGTACAATTATCTGTTCCACAGTTAGTTGAAAAAGTCTTAACCCGTCATGAAGGGGGACTAACTTCAACTGGGGCAATTAGTGTCGCTACTGGTAAATATACTGGCCGATCTCCACAAGATAAATTCATTGTTGTAGAAGATTCAACGAAAAATAAAATTGAATGGGGCACGACCAATCAACCAATATCAGAGCAGGTTTTCACAAAGCTTTATCAAAAGGTCATTAATTATTTACAACAGAAAGATGAAATCTTTGTTTTTAAAGGCTTTGCTGGTGCAGATAAAAAATCGCGTTTACCTATCAGGGTTATCAATGAATTAGCATGGCAAAATTTATTTGTACACCAGTTATTTATTCGCCCGACAGAAGAAGAGCTCCTTGAACATGATGCTGGTTTCACTGTTATTTCTGTCCCTAATTTCAAGGCAAATCCGGCAATTGATGGTACAAATTCGGAGGCCTTTATTATTGTATCATTTGAGAAAAGAATTGTTCTAATCGGTGGAACAGAATATGCAGGCGAAATGAAGAAATCTATTTTCTCAGTCATGAACTATCTGCTTCCGGAAAATAATATTTTTTCCATGCATTGTTCTGCCAATGTTGGTCTTGAAGGCGATGTTGCATTATTTTTCGGCTTATCTGGTACTGGAAAAACCACTTTATCCGCGGATCCAAATCGTCGATTAATTGGTGATGATGAGCACGGCTGGTCATCTAACGGTGTCTTCAATATCGAGGGAGGCTGCTATGCAAAATGTATTAATCTTTCTCGTGAGAAAGAGCCGCAAATTTTTGATGCGATCCGCTTTGGAACGGTATTAGAAAATGTTACCTTGAATCAAGAATCCAGAATCCCTGATTATGATGATGGCACATTAACAGAAAATACACGTGCTGCTTATCCAATTCATGCGATTGATAATATTGTTCAACCAAGTATTGCTGGACATCCAAACACTATCATTTTCTTGACGGCTGACGCTTTTGGTGTATTGCCTCCTATTTCAAAACTCACTAAGGAACAAGCAATGTATCATTTTTTAAGTGGTTATACTTCAAAACTAGCTGGAACAGAGCGTGGAATTACCTCACCACAAGCTACCTTCTCTACCTGCTTTGGTGCACCATTCCTGCCGCTGCCTGCAACTCGATACGCCGAAATGTTAGGTGAAAAGATTCTTGAGCACAATGCGAATGTATTTCTTGTGAATACAGGCTGGACCGGCGGTGAATATGGGGTGGGGAATCGGATGAAACTTTCCTATACCCGTGCTATGATCCAGGCGGCACTTGAAGGGGAACTAAATCATGTAGAAACAACCAAGGATAAAATTTTCGGCTTAAATATTCCTCTTCATATTGCGGGAGTACCAGATGAAGTTCTTCAACCTAGTAAAACATGGTCTGATCCGTTTGCTTATGAGAAGAAGGCAGAAGAATTAGCAGCACAGTTCCGAGAAAACTTCAAGAAATTCACAAATGTCTCAGAAGAAATTGAACAAAAAGGCGGACCTCTCGCGTAAGCGAAAAGCGCCCTATTTTTCAAAGCCCATATCAATTCGATATGGGCTTTCTTACTTCTACCGCTTCTGATTTATTTAATAAAGTAAACCGATAAGACAATCCTGTCCGAACTTCGGGCCTCTTCGGACTGCTTTCATAACTTCAAGGCTAATCGTGTCCGAACTTCGGTCTTCTTCGGACAGCTTTCGCAACTTCAAAGGCAATCGTGTCCGAACTTCGGGCCTCTTCGGACACCTTTCGCAACTTCATAGGCAATCGTGTCCGAACTTCGGTCTTCTTCGGACAGCTTTCGCGATTTCAAAGGCGGTCGTGACCGAACTTCGGGCCTCTTCGGACACCTTTCGTGACTTCAATGGCAATCGTTTCCGAACTTCGGGCCTCTTCGGACACCATTCGTGACTTCAATGGCAATCGTTTCCGAACTTCGGGCCTCTTCGGACAGCTTTCTCAACTTCAAAGGCAATCATGTCCGAACTTCGGGCCTCTTCGGACAGCTTTCTCAACTTCATAGGCAATCGTGTCCGAACTTCGGGCCTCTTCGGACAGCTTTCTCAACTTCAAATGCAATCGTGTCCGAATTATAATTCCTTCTGTAAATTTTTATGGTTAAATCGGTTCCAAAAACAACAATTATTCAAAAAGAAAAAGCAGGTGGCAAAACCCTGCTTAGTTCGTTGAATTTAATGAGATTAATTGGTAGGTGATGGTCGTGCTGTTATTCTGCAGCTCAACTTTTTTAATGATTGCTGTACCACTTGAATCACTATCCATTGTTTTTCTTACATCAATCGGAATCTCAATAGGATAAAGTCTATACCCTTCTTTTTCTAATGTGAAGACATTTTCCTCTACTCGTATCTCTCTTCCTTTTGTCACAATCATTGTATTTAACTCAAGAGGCATACCCATATCTTTGATCCGCTCCTCTGCTTGTTTTACCTTTATATTAACATCTTTTACGTTGACTTTTCATCCACTTTGATAGATCTGAAACGACTTTTCTATTTACTTCAGGAGGGAAGTAATGTGTAAACTCATCAAAATACCAGCAATCGACTGGCTTTTCTAATTCTCTCAACCTTCTTTCCAGGCGATAGGCATGCTCCACAGAGACATTACCGTCATTTACACCATGGATAATTAGGACTGGAGCAGTCAGTTTTTCTAAGGAATAGATTGGGGTTCTGTCTTGATAACGTTCCGGATATTTCTGTGGGGTCCCTCCAATCACACGTTTCATCATTCTTCTTAAATCCTTCCGTTCCATATAGGTAAGGGACATATCACTGACTCCTCCCCAGGTAACTACAGACGCGGTTTCAGGGAATTCGATCCCAGTCAAGAGTGCCATGACTCCACCACGCGAGAACCCAAAAATATGTACATTAAGAACCCTCGGCAAAGATTTTAACAGCCAAAAGGCCGCAAATGCATCTTCCCGATCGTTTCCGGCGAAATCCTCATTGCCCTCACCACCCTGATTGCCACGATAATAAGGCGCAAAAACAATAAAACCTTCAGCGGCAAATTGGGCAATCCGTGCGGGTCGAACTTTGCCCACATTTTTGATGCCTCCCCGTAAATAAAGGAATCCATCATACTCACCTTCCCCTATAGGTTCTGCCAACATTCCTTTGACTCTTAATCCATTGGAAAGGTAGGTGATGACCTTTAATTCAACAGATGGATTTGGAGAAGGAAACCGCATGATCTCAACGATTTTCCCTTCAATGCTTTGGTTCATCTGCACAACTTCCCTCTTTTTATCAAATTTATAACACTTTGGCATTCACACATTTTTCTTCCGTTCATACGATATCTTAGGCAATTAGCCCAGATTTTTTATGAAATATAAGGAGGCTTGCTTTATGAAAAAATCATTAAAATTCAGTTTCTCCTTTCTGCTCATCACTATACTTATGTTCTCACTAGTGGCTTGTAATAGCACCACAAAAAATGAAACCAAGAAACTTGAAAAGGTTCGAATCGCTGAAGTTACTAGGTCCATCTTCTATGCCCCGCAGTATGTTGCCATAGCAAAGGGATTTTTTAAGGCTGAAGGTTTAGATGTGACGCTAACAACAACGCCAGGCGGCGACAAAACCATGACTACATTAATTTCCGGAGGAGCTGACGTTGCTCTGGTTGGATCGGAAACCTCGATTTATGTATACGCGCAAGGCGCAAATGACCCGGTCATTAATTTTGCCCAATTAACACAGACAGATGGTACATTCCTCGTTTCTAGAGAGAAAATAGATAATTTCTCATGGGATCTCTTAAAAGGAAAAACCTTCTTAGGTCAACGTAAAGGCGGCATGCCGCAAATGGTTGGCGAGTTTGTTTTAAAGAAGCATGGCATTGATCCACATAAAGATTTGAACTTAATCCAGAACATTGATTTTGCTAATATTGCCAATGCCTTTGCCTCAGGAACGGGCGAATTTGTGCAATTATTTGAACCAACTGCGAGTATTTTCGAAAAAGAAGGCAAAGGTCATATAGTTGCTTCCTTTGGGAAAGAATCTGGCCATGTTCCCTATACCACGTTTATGTCCAAGGAGAGTTACATGAACAAAAATAAAGAAACAATTGAAAAGTTTACTAGGGCAATTTACAAAGCACAACAGTGGGTAGAATCCCACAGTGCCGAAGAAATTGCCAAAGCAGTCGAATCATTTTTCCCGGACACAGACCTAGCTATTATGACCACCGTTGTGGATCGCTATAAAAGTCAAGGTTCCTTTGCCACAGATCCAGTTCTCGACCAAGCCGAATGGGAGAATCTTCAAAACATCATGAATGAGGCGGGAGAACTTCCAAAAGAAGTAGATCATCAAACACTTGTAAACACAAAGATAGCTGAAAAAATTATTAACGAATAAAGGAAAGGGAGGCCGTCTCCATGAATTTTTTGTCCGTCCAAAATATTCATCATACCTATTTTACCAAAGCCTCGGCTGCCACGGCCCTCTCCGATATTTCATTAACCGTTGAGGAGGGGGAGTTTGTCTCCCTTCTCGGCCCTAGCGGCTGTGGTAAGACGACTCTGCTCTCCATTATCTCTAGTTTGCTTAAACCTACCCAAGGTACGGTCTTATTAGAGAATAAGCCTGTAACAACCACCAAAAACCAAATCGGTTACATGCTCCAGCAGGATTATTTGTTTCCATGGAAAACGATTGAAGAGAATATTCTGTTAGGATTGAAATTATCGAAGCAGTTGAATGACCAAACAAGAGCGAAGGCCATGAGCCTGTTAGAGCAAATCGGATTAACCGGTGTGGAAAAACAAATGCCTAGGCAGTTATCAGGGGGAATGAGGCAGCGGGTAGCGCTCGTCCGTACCCTTGCCACAGAACCAAAGCTGCTTATGCTTGATGAGCCCTTTTCTGCTCTCGATTATCAAACTAAATTGAAACTGGAGGACCTAGTCTCCCGCACATTAGATGAATTTGGCAAAACCGCCATTCTTGTGACACATGATATTGGTGAAGCGATTGCCATGAGTGATCGGGTCTATTTACTTTCTCCAAGTCCAGGCAGGATTTATAAAACATTTACGATGCCCGATGAACTAAGAAAGATCTCCCCGTTTGAAGCCAGGAATCATGAAGCATTTTCAAGCATCTTTCAAACCATATGGAAGGAGTTGGAGTCACTTGAGCGAGAAAAAGAATAAGCTGGAACTCCTCCATAGAAACTATATTCAATCGTTGATAGTGGAAAAACGTTGGGTTAGATTTTATCAAGCGATTATTTTTATCATCTTTTTCGCAAGCTGGGAATTTTCTAGTCAAAAACAGTGGATTGACCCGCTTCTTTTCAGTTCTCCATCAAAAATTTGGAACTTATTTTTGGAAAAGATTAACGATGGAACTTTAGTTAGCCATATTGGGGTCACCCTCACCGAAACTGTACTAGGATTTATTCTGGGCACACTGCTTGGTACAATATTGGCGGCAATCCTTTGGTGGTCACCAATGATTTCAAAAGTGCTTGATCCGTATCTTGTCATCCTTAATGCTATGCCCAAAGTAGCTTTAGGGCCGATATTGATTGTGGCGCTTGGCCCAGGATATCCATCGATTATTGCCATGGGTGCGATTATCTCCATTATCATTACCACAATCGTTGTTTATACTTCATTCAAAGAGGTAGATCCGAATTATCTAAAAGTGCTTCAAACATTCGGCGCCACCCGTTTACAATGCTTCAAGGAAGCAATCCTCCCTGCTAGTTTTCCGACGATAATATCTACCTTAAAGGTCAATGTCGGCTTATCATGGGTCGGTGTTATTGTTGGGGAATTCCTTGTATCCTCGAGAGGGCTTGGCTACATGATTATCTATGGCTTCCAAGTTTTTAATTTTACCCTCGTTTTCTTATCACTCATGATTATTGCCGTATTTGCCACTATTATGTATCAGCTCGTTGAATTATTAGAGAAAAAACTTATCAAGGAATAGCGGATTGGTTATAAGTACTTTCTGCTATTCTTTTTGTTCTTTTATCCTTTGGATGTGTTTCACACATTGCTCAACAACCTGGTCTTTCATAATAAAACTGTATGTATCCCCAAAGCGCTGAGATAATATATCACCTTGAACTAGCACGGGACCATCGGTTTCGTAATAACCAGACGTTTTTTCTATCCTTTTTACCTTCCCCCAAAAGACCGTTTTCACAAACGACTTCTCTGGATCGGAAATTTTATACTCAGCCAAAAATATAAGCTCAGTTAATATTGCGCCAGTCTCCTCAAAAGCTTCTCGTTGCGCTGCCTCTTCAAGGGTTTCACCTGATTCCATCTTACCTCCTGGAAATTCAAGGCCTCTTTGTTTATGGTTCGTCAACAGCCATTCATCTCCATGTTCGCAGATGACTAACACATGTTTGGCCTTCTCTTGAAATGAATTTGGTCTAAAAGACAGTTCAACTTTATTCCCATTTGCATCTAAAAAATGTATCATTCTAAATTCCGCCTCAATATTTGTTGCTCTTATTATAATCAAAAAAAGAAAAATCCTAAAGGAAGGATTTTTCTTATAAAATACTTTTTAAAAATAAATTTTTTTACCTTGGTAAAATATTTATTTTACTTTGGTAAAATATTCATGCTTTCAATGTGGCTTTTTGCTTCTTCATCACCCAGCTTATGCAGCATTCCATACACTTGTTGGAGTGTACTATCGTAAGCATCGTTTTCACGATCGTAATGATACTCGACATATGGTACGTGGGCTCGAAAGAAGTTCTTCCATTCGGTCGAATAATTTTGATTAAATAATTCACGGAGTTGCGTAATTTCTTCATCACTTGCCTGAATTTTATAACTCCATGTTGAACTTGTAGCACTTTGCGAAATTTCACCGCTCCCTACATCAATATAATAGGTTTTCTTTTGCTCATCCATTATGTCATCCCCTTTTACTCTTTAGTAATTTGCAAATAGAAAAAATTTATTCTCTGCCAAATTTCGATTCATTTTTTAGAAATGAATACGATATAATAAACATACAACAGAAGAAACAGATTTTTCTGTCAATTTACAAAAACGGAAGTTAGAATTATTTTATACTTAAAAGGGAAAAGAATATAACAAGGAGGTGTACTGAATGAAATTAGTCGATGAATTGTATGAAATGTACCGTAATAAGTTAACCGGTGACGAAGAGGATATCGATATGCTGGCATTTGCCTTTTTAGAAGAAATGTCACATGAGGATTTACTAGCGTTAATCCAAGACATGGATAAACAGGAATTATATAATCTAATGGGTATTTATTTAATTGAAAGTTTAAAAGGTAAATTTGCCCAAGAAGAGTACGGCCAGCATCGCACGAATACTTATCATCCTCGAAATATTCATTGATTATACATAATAGTGTAGAAACGGAAGCCAAAACAGAGGGCTTCCCTTTTTCTTTTCTCAATAAAACATCAAATCATGATACAATAGAGGAAAAAAGGAGGCAGTCTATACACATGTATGTAGTAGCCGTAATTTGTATTATTATTGTGTTTGTAGTTCTATTTCTAGCTGTGGGCACCACTTCTAAAGCCTATACTTATAAACATACGGTCGATCCATTAGAAAATAACCCGCATCTTGAACAGGAAAAAAATCAGGATGAAAACAAAGCTTAAAAAAATTCCTATTCACATCGAATAGGAATTTTTTTAAATCATCATGCAAAAACTTGCTTGAGGTCTTCTTTGCTTTGCTCGAGCCAGAAACGGATTAAACGCTTGGCACCTTCTAGGTCATGGAGTTTTGCTTGACCACATTGTCTTTCATTCGCAGCTGGAATTTCAATAATTTCAAGGGCATCTTTCATTGTATCTTCCATAAGATCAATGATTTCCTCCACAGTAGGTTCACCGCTAACGACCAGGTAGTAACCTGTTTGGCAGCCCATTGGTGAAATATCAATAATATCAAAGTGGTCATACTTCTCAGAATGCTTACGAAGATTAAAAGCAAGCAAGTGCTCTAATGTATGAATCACATCTGGTTTCATCGCCTGTTTATTGGGCTGGCAAAAACGAATATCATATTTATTAACAACACCGTCACTACCAACTTTGTGAACACCACAATGTCTCACATAAGGGGCTTTAACCGCGTTATGGTCTAAATCAAAGCTTTCAACTGAAGGCATCGATATCACTCCTTTTTTTATCTACTAGTATCATACAATAAATTCCGAGTTTTTTCATCTACTTACATTTATTTAACAATTTAGACGTTCCTTTTAAATTATGGTATGTTTTAGATAATTGTAATAAAGGAGTGTTCCAAATGGTAAAAAATTTTTTCCTTGCGATTATTCGTTTTTATCAAGTTGCTATCTCACCGTTAAAACCACCCACCTGCCGCTTTTATCCGACATGCTCTCATTATGGGGTAGAAGCCATTCAACGGTTTGGTGCCTTAAAAGGCGGCTGGCTTACGCTCAAAAGAATATCGAAATGTCATCCGTTTCATCCGGGAGGGTTGGATCCAGTTCCCGAAAAGGATTCACATTAATTTTGATAACCATCCACAATAAGATCCAGTTTTCCTGTTTTAGGGTCAATAACTAAACCATGCACAGGAACATCCTTCGGCATTAACGGATGATTTTTAATAATTTCTACGCTGTGTTCTACACTTTCGGTTACACTATCAAACCCATGCAGCCAATTTTTTATATCAATTCCGGAGTACGTAAGCGTATCAATTGTTTCTTGGGATATTCCACGTGCTTTCATACTTTCAAGCACTGGTTCTGCCTTTAACCCGCTCATCCCGCAATCATAATGAGCAATCACCAAAACCTCTTGAGCCTTTAATTGATACAGGGCAATTAATATACTTCTCATTACACTGCCAAATGGGTGTGAGAGCAGTCCCCCGGCGTCTTTAATTAATTTCGCATCACCATTTCCCAAGTTTAATGCTTTGGGTAATAGTTCAAGCAGCCTAGTATCCATACATGTTAGGATGACCATTTTTTTATTCGGATATTTGGTTGTTTCATACCTTTCATACTCATGGTTTTCCACAAATTTTTCATTATAGTCTAGAATCTCACTCAGCAATTTTGAGTTATTCAAGATAACCACCCTTCCTTTGTTTCTTTCTAAGCATACCTAATTTTTGATAGTTAGACAAAATTTTATACTTGCTTTTAAGGAAAATATTTTGTAAGATACTTATGGAAATCGGAATCGTTCCGTATTATGTAGTTATTATTTTTCAGAATTCAAAAAATTTTCGATAATAAATCGTAATAAATCCGATTTATAAACATATGAAGGAGTTCCTATGAAAAAAATCATCCTTTTCCTATCTATTCTATTACCATTAAGCCTACTGATGTCTGCGTGTTCAAATGGTAAAGAACAAGTACAAAAAAATAAGGACCAGTTAACCATTTATACCACTGTATTTCCACTTCAATACTTTACTTCGCAAATAGGTGGAAAATATGTAAATGTTAACACGATCTATCCACCTGGGGCCGATGAACATACATTCGAACCTTCCCAAAAGGATATGATGAGGTTAGCTGATTCAGACTTATTTTTCTACATCGGGCTGGGGCTTGAAGGGTTTGTAGAAAATTCAAAAGAAACATTGAAAAATGAGCATGTTAAACTAGTACCTACTGCAGAGGGCATTAATCTCCCAAAATCAACCGATACACATGATGAGGGGGAAGAGCATCATGATGCAGATGTCAATCCACATGTATGGCTTGACCCCATTTACTCTAAGGATATGGCTGCTGTCATCCGGGATGCATTAATTAAACAGATGCCGGAGCACAAAGATCTATTTAATAAAAATTTCCAACAACTTTCCCTCAAGTTAGATGAACTTAATACGAATTTTGAACAGACAATTACAAAGGCAAAGCATAAAAAGATCATCGTTACACATGCAGCGTTTGGATATTGGGAAAAACGATATGGAATTGAACAAATTAGTATATCAGGACTTTCGACTGCCAATGAACCAACGCAAAAGGAGTTAGAAAAAATCATTACCCTTGCGGAGGGCGAAGGATTACACTATATGCTATTTGAACAAAATGTCCAATCGAAACTTGGAAACATCGTTCAAAAAGAAATTGGTGCCAAAGCATTACCTATTCATAACCTTGCTATTTTATCAAAAGACAATATTAAAAACAAAGAAACCTATTTTTCGTTAATGAATCAAAATCTTGAATCATTAAAAACAGCTTTAAACAATTAAATCGATAAGAAAATGAACCAGGTCTTTAACTGGTTCATTTCAGACTGTCGACAAATCCGAAGGATTTCGGGTTTTAAATCGACAGTTTTTTTTGTTTGGCTACATTAAACTAGTCTGTTGATTTCCGTTCCAGGCGGCTTCGCTTTCCGCGGGCGGTTCGGGGAGCCTCCTCGACGCTTTCAGCGTCTGCGGGGTCTCCCCTGTCCCGTACTCCCGCAGGAGTCTTCGCCGCCTTCCACTCCAATCAACAGGGTTATAAAATCATTAATGACCTTATAAAAAGGCATTTGATTAAGCTCATCGAATGCCTTTTGTCTACAATTTGAAATGAACCAGGTCCTTAACTGGTTCATTTTTTTATTAACATCCTTCATCACTAAAAAGTAATGATATCCTTCCATTGCAAGACTTGCTGAAGTCGTTTCTCGTTAATCTCAAAACCGATCCCAGGACTCGATGGTACGGCTACAGAACCGTTTTGAACGTTAACTTCAGGAGTTATGATGTCCTCTTCCCAAAAGCGATTAGATGCAGAAATATCCCCTGGGATTGAAAAGCCTGGCAAGGAGGCAAGTGAAATATTATGGGCCCGTGATATACCGAATTCAATCATTCCCCCGCACCAGACGGGTATCCCCTTTTCAAAACAATAGTCATGAATACGTTTCGCTTCATTCAAACCACCCACCCTGCCCACTTTAATATTTATCACTTTGCAACTTCCGAACTCAATTGCTTTTCGGGCATCATCAAAACTGCAAATACTTTCATCTAAGCAAATCGGTGTTTTGATTTCCTTTTGAAGCAACGCATGTTCCAAGATATCATCATTGCTTAGGGGCTGCTCAATCATCATTAAATTGAAGTCATCGAGTGCTTTAATTTGATCCATATCAGCTAATGTGTAGGCAGAATTCGCATCTGCCATGATTGCCAAGTCAGGATACTCACGGCGAATGTCAGATAGGAAAGAATAGTCTAGTTTTGGATTAATTTTTACTTTAATGCGCTGATACCCTTCCTGAAGATATTGCTCAATCTGTCGGAGCGCCTTTGTGGTAGAATCTGTCGCCACCACGACACCAGAAGCCACAACCGAACGGGTACCTCCAAGGGTTATTGACAATGGCTGCGAAGTACTCTTAGCATATAAATCCCATAAAGCAGTTTCTAACGCAGCTTTTGCCATATTGTTCCTTCGTAATGAACTAAAAAGCTGAGATGATTGCGCCGGATGGTCGATTGGATTCTTTTGAAGAAGTGGAACTAGAAAATCAGTTAACATATGTAAAGATGTTTTAACTGTTTCTTCCGTATACCAGGGAGTCGAAAAAGCAACACCTTCACCAAAGCCTGAAACACCATCTGAATTGGTTATTTTAATGATTATCCCTTCACGAACCTTTACTGCGCCTAAATGGGTCAGAAACGGATCTTTTAACGGCATTTCAATGACATTTATTTCGATGGAGGTTATCTTAATCAACGGGTAAGCCCTCCTTCACCCATTCACGGAGCTCCCTGCGAAGTAGTTTCTTGGAGGCATTTCTCGGCAGTTCCTTCGTAAAATAAAATGCTTTTGGCACTTTATATTTGGCCAATTTCTGTTGGCAAAATTGTTTAAGTTCCTCACCAGAAAGGTCCGCTCCACTTCTTGTCACAATAAATGCTACCGGTATCTGTCCCCACTTCGCATCCTCTGTATGTGTCACACCTGCCTCGCTCACATTAGGGTGTGACAGTAATGCAGCTTCTATTTCTGCGGGATAAATATTTTCTCCCCCTGAAATGATTAAGTCTGAACGCCGGTCGAGAACAAATAGGAATCCTTCATCGTCTAGGTAGCCAATATCACCGGAATGAAACCAACCATTCCTAAGCTTCTCTTTTGTAACATCCGGACGAAATAAATAGCCTGGAGTAACATTGGGACCTTTAATGACAATTTCACCAGGAATACCCGGTAGAGCCGTATTTCCATCCTCAGTTATAATTTGAATTTGTGATGGAAACAATGGCTTCCCCGCCGAACCCAACCTAGTCAAACTGTATTCTGGTGCAAGGGTAACAATTTGTGAAGAAGATTCAGTCATGCCATAAGTTTGGAATACCGGGATCTCTTTTTCAACACATGCTTGAAGTAATGGGAATGGTGCGGGTCCCCCTCCAAGAAGCATACAGCGGAATTGTTTGGGAAGGCGTCGTTCTTGAAGAGCTTCAACGATTCTTGTCAACGTGGTTCCAACAACAGACATAATCGTCACACTCTTATCATTGATATCAGCAATTGTCCTTTCCACATCAAAATGGTCATGAAGGACTATTGGCATGCCATAAATGACACTGCGCATTAAAATGGAAAATCCGCTAATATGAAATAGTGGAACATTACAGAGCCAGCAATCGCCATCGATAAAGCCTAAATTTAAGGCTGAACCCACCGAACTCCACCAGTGATTACCATAGGTTTGGATGACCCCTTTGGGATTACCTGTGGTCCCTGATGTATACATAATGGTACATATATCGGCAAGCGATATCTCTTCAAGAATAGTCGGCTCGTGTGTGGCGCTTGAAAATATCTCGTCTATTGTTATGGTTTTCAGCGCAGGGATTTGGTTATTTATGAAAGTTTTTGTTTCAAAAAAAGAATTATCAAGAATGAATGATACCGCCTTTGAATCGTTAAGCTGCCAGGAAAGTTCCGATGGAGAGAGGCGGTTATTCAGTAACACGGATCTAACTCCTAATAACTGAAGGGCAAATAATATGACAACTGTATCAATATTGTTTTTTAATAATAGACCAACATAGTGGTCTTTTTGAACACCTAATCCTTGTAGTTTCCCAGCGGCCTGATAAGAACGTTGATAAAGTTCTTTAAAGGTTACCACTTCTTCCTGGAAATAGATAGCAGTTCGTGCAGGGGTTAGAAACGCTCTTTTCTTCAAAAAATTAGGCATCATTTCGTTCTGCATAACGGTTCACCTTTCTTCATCTGACTAACTAGTGCCTTTACTTACTTTCCTACGAAAAACAGCCTGATGGAATCATCCATCAAGCTGTTGTAAACTAACGATCAAGGAAAACGCGGGAATTTCCCAAAGTCAGGCTTACGTTTTTCTTTAAAGGAATCGCGCCCTTCTTTCGCTTCATCAGTTGTGTAGTAAAGCAAGGTTGCATCCCCAGCAAATTGTTGTAGACCAGCCAAGCCGTCTGTATCTGCATTCATAGCTGCTTTTAAGAAGCGCAGGGCTGTTGGACTTTTCTCAAGAATTTCATTACACCATTGAATTGTTTCTTCTTCTACTTTCTCAAGTGGGACAACGGTATTAACCAAGCCCATATCAAGTGCTTCTTGGGCATTATATTGACGGCATAAATACCAAATTTCGCGTGCTTTTTTATGACCAATGATTCTAGCAAGGTAACCAGAGCCATAGCCAGCATCAAAACTTCCAACCTTTGGTCCAGTTTGTCCAAACACAGCATTATCAGCAGCAATCGTTAGGTCACAAACGACGTGAAGAACATGTCCTCCGCCAATCGCATATCCTTTTACCATTGCGATTACAGGTTTTGGAATCACACGGATTAGACGCTGAAGGTCAAGAACATTTAGACGAGGAATCTGATCTTCCCCCACATATCCTCCATGGCCGCGTACACTTTGGTCTCCACCTGAACAAAATGCTTTATCTCCAGCACCTGTTAAGACAATAACCCCAATACTTGCATCATCACGCGCATAGGCAAATGCGTCAATTAATTCAGAAACTGTTCTCGGTGTAAATGCATTATGTACATGTGGACGGTTAATGGTAATTTTGGCAATGCCATTGAATGTTTCATATAATATTTCTTCATATTTGCGTCCTGCAATCCATTCTACTGTCAAAATAATCTCCTCCTTTATTTATTTTCATTCGACAAAAAGTCACTTACTATTGTACCAAACTTTTCAGGTTCTTCCACATGAATTGCATGCCCGCTATCTTCAATCACTACCCAAGAACTATTTTTTAGCTCCTCCATCATATGACTGGCAATTGAACAGAACTTATGATCCTCCGCACCTGTTAAAAGCAACACTTCACAAGTAAGTTCATTTAACTTGCCCCACCAGGATGATTGGGCCCCTGTTCCCATCCCAACTAAACTGTTGGCTAGGCCATTGGGCGAATTTTTCAAACGCTGTTTCCTAATCTCTTCTTGAGTTTCCCGCGGGAGGCCCTTCATGGTGACAAAAAGGGGAATCTCTTCCCAATAATCCACAAATGCAATGATTCCCTGTTCCTTAATAAAGTTAGCAAGTTCGGCATCTTTCATACGGCGATGTTGTTTTTCGTCCTCCGTCGCTAAGCCTGGTGATGCACTCTCAAGTATTAATTTTCGAACACGCCCTGGGTACAAAAAGGCGAAGGTTAATGCAAGTCTTCCACCCATGGAATAACCAAGTAGATCTACTTGCTCAATCCCCATATGATCAAGGATCGTGTTTAAATCAGAAGCAGCGGCATCCATTTGATATCGGCTAAGCTCCTGGGGAGACTCTGTTTTTCCGTGCCCAATAATATCAGGGATAATGAGCATTGTCGACTTTCCCCAGCATTCATGAAATGGAGCCCATGTGGTAGAGTCTCCCGTAAAGCCGTGCAGCAAAACAAGTGGAACCTGGCCAAGGCCGCCGTTACCGCAAACTTCGACATAGTGATGATTCCCATCGATAACGATATACATTTATTGTTCACCTTTGACAAAGTTTGATATTTCCTGGGAAACATTGCCCCAAAATTCGCGGTGTTCGTCACGATTCCTCTCTCTGTTGGTAACTATTTCATATACATTTATCCCTGTCGAATGGATGGATTTCCTTATTTCTACTCCAAAATGGTCCCAATCCTCAATCTTTATGTAATTACCATTAAACATTTTAACAGCATGCTCAAAATCAATTCCGAGCGGAGTGCCGAACAAAAGTTCAAAGTTTTTCGGATGCTCTGATTGCGGGAGAAAGGAGAAGATTCCTCCGCCATTATTGTTGATAAGAATAATATTAATATTTATATTGTACAGTTTTGCTGCAATCAGCCCATTTAAGTCATGGAAAAAGGTTAAATCACCTAGGACAAGGTACAAGGATGAGGAGTTTAATGCGGCACCCAAGGCAGTAGAAACGGTACCGTCAATTCCATTTGCCCCCCTATTTGCCATTACTTTAATTTGTTTATGATTGTTAAGAAAAAAGCTATCTAAGTCGCGGATTGGCATACTATTACCTACAAATAGTGCAGCTCCTTCAGGAAGCATTTCAGCTAATTGATAGAACAGCCTGCCTTCACTTAAATCCGTTATATCGCTAAGCGATATCATCGTATCTTTTGATAATTGGTTAACCCTTTTCCAAGCTGTTAGAAAATCGGAAGAGGATTTCTCTACTGTATATTTTTCTATTTTCTCGCAGAATAACGATTCATTACAGAAAATCATATTTGTGGATAACGATGCTGGATCACGCCAGCCACTGCCGCCATCAATCACATATTGTTCTGCGTTTCCATTTTCTTTTATAAAAATTGTTAATGCTTTTGAAATGGGCATTGCTCCAAATCTAAGAATAACATCCGGCTTTAAGTAGACTTTTGCATCATCGTTTCTTAAAAAGGTATCATAGGCTTCAATGATATTTTCAAAGCTATGTTTCCCGCTTCTTAACTGTGACAAGGGGTCAGCAATTATTGGGAAGTTTAGTTTTTCAGCTAGCCGTGTTACAGCCTCAGGAAAAATATCATCGACAATATTTCCACAAACAATAATTCCTCTTGTTGTTTTTGACAGTTTTTCGGCAATTTCTTTAAATTGTTCCTCCGCGATTGTCAAATCACCTGTATGGACTTTCACATAACCGTTTGGACGTTCACGAAGCTGGAAGAGGGCATCATCCAGCTTGGGTACTAATGGTTCCCTAAAAGGAAAATTCAAATGAACAGGACCAGAAGGCGCACTTTTCGCAATCGCTACCGCTCGCGCACAAATCGTACGCGCATAACGAATGATTTCATCACTTTTTTCAGGTAAAGCCATTTCGGAGAACCATTTTACATGTTTCCCATATAAATGGATTTGATCGATTGCTTGTGGAGCACCAACTTCTCTGAGTTCATGCGGCCGATCTGCCGTTAACACAATCAAAGGCACTCGTGCATAACGCGCTTCCACAATCGCAGGGAAATAATTCGCGGCAGCCGTACCTGACGTACAGAGGATTGCAACTGGCTTATTTAAAGACTTGGCTATTCCTAAGGCAAAAAAAGCAGCTGAGCGTTCATCTACATGTATATGAACATTAAGTTCTGGATGCTCTGCCATAATCATCGCCATTGGAGTAGACCGTGAACCTGGGCTGACAACCACATCAGTTACTCCCGTGAAAATTAGTTCTGAAACAATAGCTGCTATATAGGCTGTTAATGATTCTTGATGCTGCATATCAATTTCCTCCAAGGGCTCGGAGCATAGGTTTAAATTTCAAACTCGTCTCCAAATATTCACTTTCTGATTCAGAATCTGCTACTACTCCGCATCCTGCGAATAACGAAACTTCTTCCCCCTGAATAAGTCCAGAGCGAATGGAAACAGCAAATTCACCATTTTTCCTGTAATCCATCCAGCCTAATGGAGCGGCGTAGAAGCCACGATCCAGCTCTTCTACTTCTCTAATCTTAACAACTGCTTCCTCCTTCGGAAGTCCGCCCAGCGCAGGTGTGGGATGCAGTCTTTCCACCAATAACATTAATGAAGCATCCTTATGACATTTTCCGACCACTGGGGTATAGAGGTGCTGAATATCTCTTATCTTCATTAACTGTGGTTTTTCAGGCAGAATAATTTCTTCGCATGATTCCTCCAGAGCCTCTTTTATCATTTCCACAACAAAACCATGCTCTTTTAGGTTTTTTTTGTCATTTAATAACATCTGACCCAATTTTAGGTCTTCCTCTTCTGTTTTGCCACGTGAGATGGAGCCAGCAAGACAAGTGGAATACACTTCATTTCCTTGCTTTTTCACGAGTCTTTCTGGCGATGCACCAATAAAACAATCCCCATTTGATTCAAACGCAAATATAAAGCTTTCATGCTGCTGCATATACAAATTATTTAGGACATTCTCTGCCATAACTTGATCGTCAAACACAAGCCTCAATTCGCGAGCAAGCACAACCTTTTTTAGGGGACCATCTGTTAATTCCTTCACAACTCCATCAACAGTTTTCTTCCACCTTTCAGGTCCAATCTCTTTCATTTCTAGAAGTGCAGCAACCGACTTTTTGGGGTCACTTTGATGGAGAGCATTTAAAATTTCATTTCTCTCTTCACTTACCTTTTTAAATAAGTAAGGATCCTCATGAGGAGTACAAACCGTATTAGTTGTTAAGAACGTTTGACCATCAATGATACTTAATAAATATTTCGGCAGATGGAACAAAGAATTAGCGTACTTCGACCAAAGGACGGTTTTTTCTTTGCAGGGGTCAAACGAAAAGCCGCCGAACATGACTGGACCTATCCCCATTTCAGTATATGGATTGAAAATAAGGCAGTCCCTTAAAAATTTCTCCCATTCCTCTTCAACATGAAAAAAGCGGTCAGAATCCTGATCCGACTGAATCTGTTTAGAAATCCCGAGTCCAATAAGTACGGTTTCATCTTCTGGGTCCTTCCAAAAGAAGCGTTCACCGCGAAATTGTTCTTTTCCTATATTAAAAAATGATAGTGGGTTTATCGTGTCCATTTTATGAACTTCACTAATTAAAATGGGCCGGCCTAGTTCTTTTGCGCGTTTGACAGCCAAAAGACCTCGTTCCATTATTTCCAACTCTTGAATGGTAATCAAACAAATCCCTCCAAAACAGCCGAAATGACTGTTATCCATTCATATTAATGCAATTTTTAGCATACTACCTACATTGTAAAGAAGTCAGTATTACTTGTCACTAACAATCCTGCTTCATTCCCTATTATATCTTAAGATTTCACCTTATTGATAAAATCCGCTCTCTCATTGAATTTTTCATTTTTATCATTTTCCCACCAACCATTCAATAATAATCAAACAGGTATAATCTTCTAAATTTGATAGGAAAAATTAATTGACACTAATCCCTGAATTACATACACTTAGTTTTGGGCATGGCCCATTTAACATTGAACCTAACCTTTTATATAGAGAAAGAAACTTAAAAAGGGAGAGAAGAATATGCAACCAACAATACAGAAGAGTTCTGAACCTGCAGTTGAATCAAACCGCGGCTTTCAAGTATGGTGGCAAATGACCCGTCCCCATACATTAACTGCTGCATTTGTACCAGTTCTGCTTGGTACAGCCCTATCCCTTAAACATGGGAACATTCATTTTGGGCTATTTTTTGCCATGCTCATTGCGAGTTTATTGATTCAAGCTGCAACCAATATGTTTAATGAATATTTCGATTTCAAACGCGGGCTAGATACAGCTCAATCCGTAGGGATTGGCGGAACAATCGTTCGTGATGGAATCAAGCCAAGAACAGTCCTAAACCTTGCTTTTGTCTTTTATGGAATTGCCCTATTATTAGGGATCTATATATGCGCCAACAGCAGCTGGTGGTTAGCGGCTGTGGGGCTGATTTGTATGGCTGTGGGTTATTTTTATACTGGAGGTCCGTTCCCAATTGCTTATACACCATTTGGTGAAATTCTTTCAGGTTTCTTTATGGGGATGCTAATTATTTTAATCTCCTTCTTTATTCAAACGGGAACAGTCAGCACCACGAGCATTCTCGTCTCAGTTCCAAGTATGATATTAGTTGGGATGATTATGTTATCAAATAACATTCGTGACCTGGATGGAGACAAAGAAAACGGACGTAAAACAGTGGCCATTCTATTAGGAAAGAAACGTGCCATTTACTTATTAACAGGGATGTTCACTTTTTCCTTTCTTTGGGTCTTAGGTCTGATTATTTTCGGTGTTTTGCCAGTTTGGACAGCACTTGTGATCCTTAGCGCTCCAAAGGCAATTAAAGCAACTAAAGGCTTTATTGAAAACACGATTCCAATTAAAATGGCACCAGCCATGAAAGCAACCGCACAAACAAATACCATATTTGGGTTTTTATTAGCGATTGGAATATTCATTGGACACTATCTATAAGAAAAAAGCTTCTGCGTTGGCAGAAGCTTTTTTTTTTAATGCAGAGGCTTAATCCCCCATATATCATCAGCGTATTCCTTAATGGTACGATCGCTTGAGAAGTAACCAGCTTGGGCGATATTTCTTAAGCTCATTTGCTGCCAACGTAATCGATCAGTAAATGTTTCACCAATGGAACGTTGTATGTCCGCATAGGATGCAAAATCCTTTAAGACAAAATATTGATCATTTTCCTGAAGGAGCGAATCAAATATCGGTTCAAATTCATTATAGGCCCCAGGGAAAAATCCATTAACTAGTTGATCTACTGCTTGGCGAATCCGACTATCATGGTGGTAATATTCATCGGATTGATAACCGCCGAACTGGTAGTAGTGTAGAACCTCATCAGCCGTTAATCCAAACGTGAAGATATTGTCATTACCCACCAATTCACGAATTTCAATATTTGCACCATCTAAAGTACCTACCGTTAATGCACCATTAATCATAAATTTCATATTTCCTGTTCCAGAAGCTTCTTTACTAGCCGTAGAGATTTGTTCACTGACATCTGCTGCAGGAAAGATTTTTTCCGCAAGTGACACTCGATAGTTTTCCAAAAAGATCACTTTCATTTTATCGCCAATTACAGGGTCATTGTTTACCTTTTCCGCTACAGAATTTATTAATTTGATGATCTTCTTGGCATAATAATAGCCTGGCGATGCTTTGGCACCAAAAATAAATACTCTAGGGACAACAGGGTAGCTTGAATCTTCCTTGAGTCGGTTATACAGATGCATGATATGTAAAACATTTAAAAGCTGCCGTTTATAAGCATGCAGACGCTTTACTTGTACATCAAAAATAGCACCAGTATCTACCGCAGTTCCCGTCTTTTCGAGAATAACTTTCGCAAGTGTTTGTTTGTTTTCATTTTTTATTTTTAAGAGTTGATCCAAGAACGAGGAATCATTTTCATATTTAAGCAGTTGGGAAAGTTCTGTTGCTTGATAAGTCCAGTCGGAACCGATGGATTCTGTAATGAATGAAGATAATTTCGGATTTGCTTTTAACAGCCAGCGCCGATAGGCAATTCCATTTGTTTTATTGTTAAATTTCTCAGGAAACAATTGATAAAATTGATTCATCTCACGTTTCTTTAAAATTTCGGTATGCAGCTGTGCCACACCATTAACACTAAAACTTCCGACAATGGCTAAATGAGCCATTTTCACATAATTGTCTGCAATAATGGCGAGTCCCTTTATCCGGTCCCAGTCCCCTGGGGATTGTTCCCATAACTCATGGCAAAATCTTTCATTTATTTCTTCTACAATCATATAAATCCTTGGCAGCAGCGGTTGGAAAATATGTATCGGCCACTTCTCTAAAGCCTCAGACAATGTCGTATGATTCGTGTAGGAAATTGTTTGTTTGGTAATATCCCATGCCTGTTCCCAATCATATCCTTCTTCATCAAGCAGAATTCTCATTAGTTCTGGAATAGCTAAAACAGGGTGGGTATCGTTGATATGAATACAGATGTGTTCATGAAGTAGGTTCAAACTGCTGTGTTGCTTCCGATAACTCTTTAAAATGGATTGGATACTGGCGGATACTAAAAAGTATTGTTGTTTCAAACGTAAAATCTTTCCTTCATCATGGGTATCATCAGGATATAGGAACTCAGAGATCATTTCCGTTTCCCGCTTATATTTTAAGATATCCTTATGTAAGGAAAATTGGGATGGTTCGGCATTCCAGAGTCTTAATGTATTAATTGTTTTTGACTGATACCCAATAACAGGCATATCGTGAGGCACGGCCGTAACCGTTTCTGCATTTAGATGATGAAAAACAAGCCGGCCGTTTTCCATCTTCGCCTCTACCTTCCCCCAAAAGGGAATTTTAATAGAACTATCGGTTTTGCGTATTTCCCATACATTCCCATTCTTTAGCCATTGTTCCGGTAATTCAACTTGATACCCATCAACAATCTTTTGTTCAAATAAACCATGTTTATAACGAATTCCATGACCATGGCCAGGTAGACTTAGTGAAGCTAATGAGTCTAGAAAACAGGCGGCTAATCTTCCTAAGCCGCCATTTCCTAAGCCTGCATCTGCCTCAAATTCCTCTAACTCACCTAAATCTATACCTAATTCCTTCAATCCAACCTGCACGGTTTCTTCCACACCGAGATTGATCAGATTTTGTCTAAGTAATTTCCCCAATAAATATTCAATGGAGAGATAATAAACCTGCTTTCCCTTGGTAGCCAGATGTTTTTCGTTTGTAGTTATCCAATCACCACTAACAAATTCACTTATCATGGTCCCAAGGGTTTGATAATGGTCTCTGGCTGAGCTATCTGAGAAACTCTTTCCACATACCATTTCAATCCTTTTTAGAAAGGTTTCTTTAAATTCGACCGTATTAGAAAACATGTGTTTCACTCCTTGCAACGATCTCAGAATATAATTGATTATAGCTATATGCTGACTGTGCCCAGCTATAATCCATTTCCATTGCTTGTTTTACAATGGAGCTCCACGATTTTGAATCATGGTAAACATTTAGAGCGCGTTTAATCGTATAGAGCATATCGTGGGCATTAAAATTCGAGAAGGAAAATCCGTTTCCTTTTCCTGTAAATTCGTTCCAAGAGTTTATTGTATCATTTAAACCGCCTGTTTCCCTAACAATCGGGATAGCACCATATTTCATTGCAATCAATTGTCCAAGCCCGCAAGGTTCGAATTGGGACGGCATTAAAAACAAATCCGCTGCTGCATAAAGTTTATGGGCAAGCCCTTCATTAAATCCAGTATGAACTTTTAACTTTTCGGGATAAATCCGAGCCGCTTGTCTTAGATGTTCTTCATATTCATAATCCCCTGTACCCAATACAATTACCTGAAGGTCCTCCTGCAAAATTTCACGAAGAACACACTTAACTAAATCAAGGCCTTTTTGCTTTGTGAGTCTTGTAATCATCACTAACAAAGGTGTACGTGACGACTGTGGCAAACCAAAGTGATTTTGAATCTCACTTTTATTTACTGCCTTTTTCTGATGATGATTAACCGTATAGGTTTGATAAATTAATGGATCTTTTGCAGGATTATAAAAATCTTCATCAATTCCGTTTAGAATCCCAATCAAGTCCTCTTTTCTTGCTCTTAATAATCCATCTAATTTTTCACCATAGGCGGGAGTTTGAATTTCCTCTTTATAGGTTGGGCTAACGGTCGTAATTTTGTCCGCTGCAACAAGTGCACCCTTCATATAATTAATATTTCCGAAAAACTCTAAGTGACCGGAATGGAAGGAATTATAATCCATTCCTAACAAATCTCCTAATACCTCCCTCGGAAATATCCCTTGGAATTGCAGGTTATGAATGGTAAACACCGTTCGAATGTGACCGTATCCTTTTCGTTTATTATATTCTTTCCGTAAAAGGTATGGAATCATTGCAGTATGCCAATCATGGCAATGCAGAACATCGGGATAAAAATTAAGTTCCTCTATTGCTTCTAAAATTGCTCGATTAAAATAAGCAAATCTTTCCCCATCATCGAAATATCCATATAAACCTTCCCGTTTGAAATAATACTCATTATCAACGAAATAGAAGGTAACTCCTTGATAGGTAAGCTCCTCTATACCACAATATTGATTTCTCCAACCTACAGAAACGGTGAACTCTTTCACCTGTTTCATTTCACTCTTAAATTCATCTGCAATGGTTCCATACTTTGGCAGAATGACTCTAACATCAGTTCCCAAGCTCTTTAATTCTTTTGGAAGGGAACCTGCAACATCGGCCAATCCTCCCGATTTTGCAAATGGTCCACATTCCGAAACTGCAAATAATACTTTCACGAGTTCATCAACGCTCCTTGTTTGGTCCCTTTACGAATTACAAATGGTGATTGCATTGTGCCGGACAAATGAGTTCCGGCCTCTACTTTAACGTCTTTGTCTAAAATTACGGAATCAAGATAACAGTTCTCTTCAATTTGGCACTTCTGCATGATGATGCAGTTCTTAATAACTGCACCTTTGCCAATCTTTACTCCTCGAGAAATAATACTATTTTCTACCAAACCATTGATTACACAGCCATTGGCAATCATTGAATTTTTTACTTCAGACCCCTTTACATGCTTCGTTGGTGGTTCATCCTTAACTTTAGTAAAGATTGGCTGATCTTTTGGAAATAACTGTTGCCAAACCTCAGACTGCAATAAATTCATACTAGTAGAAAAATAGTTTTCAATTGAATCTATCATCACGGCATAACCGTCATATTCATAGTGACAAACAGAGTAAAGATTCTGAAGGTCATTAACCACGTCCTTCATACATGTATACCCCGTTTCATTTCGTGTTTCAATTAACTTAATTAGCAGGGATGTTTTAATTAAGTACATTTCCATTGAACCTCCATCTTTATGATGGATTTCCGTGATGTCACAGCCAGAACGACTATGCCAATCTAGGATTGGTCTAAAGTTCATGTTGAACACGGTATAACAATTAGAAATGATGGCGTACTCTTGTGTACTGCGATAAAAAAAGTCTAAATTCGCTGCAAAATTTTCAAACGAGCCGATTTTATTTCCATCAAAATCAACAATTGGTGAAGGGAAAAAGAAAAGACCATCCCGTTTTCTGTTTAAATCCCAATTCTTACCGGAACCCAAATGATCCATAAGCGAACGGTACTGCATTTTTGGAAATATAGCTACACTACGAATACCTGAATTCACCATATTCGACAGTACAAAATCAATAATCCGGTAACGTCCCGCAAATGGCAGGGCAGCGAGTGAGCGATGCGTTAATAAATCCTCTAAATCGTCATGATATGTTGTGGCGTCAATTACACCTAAAAGCTTTCTTTTCAATCAAAGTCCCTCCTGAATTTTATTAAAAAGCAGGGTATAGCCCGCTTAACATTTCATTAGTAACCAAAATAATCTCATCATCAAAAGAGCGAATAACGGTTCCATCTGGAACCTTTACATCTTCTTGAACAATCGCTTTCTCAATCAAACAATTACTGCCAATGATCGCATCAGGCATGATAACAGACTCTTTAATAATCGTTCCTTTTCCGACAGTCACCCCCTGAAAGAGAACAGAGTTATCAACTTCCCCCTCAATCGTACACCCTTCATTAATAAGTGATTCTTTTACAATTGCATCGGAAGAAATATATTGCGGCGGCTGGTTTGGATTGACTGAATAAATTCTCCAATCGTGATCAAATAAATCTAAATCACAATCTTCACTTAGCAAGTCCATGTTAGCTTCCCAAAGGCTTTTAACTGTACCGACATCTTTCCAATATCCTTTAAACGGATAAGCAAATAATTTCTTATTTTCCTCTAAAAGCATCGGGATTACATCTTTACCAAAATCATGACTGGAATCAGGATTTCGTTCGTCCATTTCTAAATATTCTTTAAGTATATTCCAGCTAAAAATATAAATGCCCATTGAAGCAAGATTATTCTTCGGATTGTCCGGCTTTTCTTCAAAATCGACAATTCTTAAATCCTCATCCGTATCCATGATCCCAAAACGGCTGGCTTCGTTCCATGGAACTTCTATTAAGGAAATGGTTACATCTGCTCTTTTTTCAATATGGTACTCCAGCATACTCTCATAGTTCATTTTGTAAATATGGTCACCTGATAGAATGAGAACATATTCAGGCTGGTATTGTTTGAGGTAATTAAGGTTTTGATAAATGGCACTGGCCGTACCCGTATACCATTTTACTTCTGATGATTCAGCATATGGTGGTAAAACAGTTACCCCGCCATCCTTTCGATCTAGATCCCAAGCACTTCCAATTCCAATATAGGAATTTAATAATAATGGTTGATATTGTGTTAACACCCCAACTGTATCAATATTAGAATTGGCACAATTACTTAATGGAAAATCAATAATCCGATACTTTCCTCCAAACGGAACTGCAGGTTTTGCGAGATCCTTTGTTAATGAGTTAAGTCTGCTCCCTTTTCCTCCTGCTAATAACATGGCTACGCACTTTTTCTTTGCCATTACCTTTTCTCTCCTTTCGCTTTTTAACCGGTCTGATGATTTGAAATCCAAACGCAGGAATTGCTATATTAATTGAATGCGGCTGGCCATGGTATGGCTCATCTGCAGCTATGATTGTCTTTTTATTAACTAATCCAGCCCCGCCGTATTCTTCATGATCACTATTGAAAATTTCGCGGTATTCACCACTTTTAGGAACACCAATTGTATAGACAGGATAACTAACGCCTGTAAAATTACAAATAACAACTAAAGTTTCATCTTCCTTTTTCCCTTTTCTTATAAATGAAAAGATAGATTGTTCATTGTTATTTGCATCGATCCATTGGAATCCTTCTTGCAAACAATCAAGTTCATAGAGGGCCTTTGATCGTTTATAAACTTTCGTTAGGAACTTAACATAGGCATTTAATTTTTGATGCATTTCATAGTCCAATAAGTTCCAATCAAGCTGCTCTTTATCTTTCCATTCAGCAAACTGTCCTAATTCAAAGCCCATAAACAGAAGTTTTTTTCCTGGATGAGCAAACATGTAACCTAACAAAAGCCTTAACTGTGCAAATTTTTCCCAATAATCTCCTGGCATCTTATCTAATAATGACTTTTTTCCATGAACCACTTCATCGTGTGAAAACGGAAGCATAAAGTTTTCTAAAAAGGCATATAAAAATGAAAACGTTACCTTAGAGTGAACATGTGACCGAAGAAACGGTGGTGTTTCCATGTACTCCAACATGTCATTCATCCAGCCCATATTCCATTTATAATCAAAGCCAAGTCCACCGTAACTAACAGGGGCTGTCACATTGGGATATTCGGTTGAGTCCTCCCCTATCATTACAAAATTGGGATCATGTTCATGGACTTGAGTATTTAATTTTTTCAAAAAGTTAATGCCAAATGGATTCTCTCGTCTTTCATTCGCGGCGTTTGGCCAGTATATGATATTTGCTACTGCATCCATTCGAAAGCCATCAATATGGAAATAATCAATCCAAAATAGTGCATTGGAGATCAGGAAACTTTGTACCTCACCTTTTCCCAGGTCAAAGTTTGCTGTTCCCCATACAGCATTTTCTCGATCACTTTCGGTTGAATAGGAATAAATGTGCGTCCCATCAAAACGGTAAAGTCCATGCGCATCCTTGCAATAATGACCAGGAACCCAATCAAGAATGACTCCAATCCCATGTTGATGCATTTGATCAACAAATTCTCTAAATTCATCTGGTGTCCCATATCTGGACGTTACCGAGAAATAACCAATTCCTTGATAGCCCCACGAGGCGTCCAACGGGTGCTCAACAAGCGGTAATATCTCAATATGGGTAAAACCATGTTCCAATACATATGGAATTAGTTCTGCTGCCAGTTCTAAATAGGTTAGATACTCCCCATTTTCTTTCTTTTTCCAAGACCCTAGATGCACTTCATAAATCACGGCCGGCTCTGAAAGAAGGGGCTTTTTTCCTCTTCGAGTCATCCATTGATTGTCATTCCATTTATAATTTTCTAATGAATAAACAATCGAAGCTGTATTGGGTCTTAATTCAGAATAAAAGGCAAATGGATCTGATTTAAGCAACTTCTCACCTGTTTGTGAGAATATTTCATACTTATAAATCTTTCCGGTTAGATCCCTGTTTACAATTAGAATCCATACTCCTTCATCGTTAACCCTTTGCAATTCATACCCTTTACCATTCCAGTTATTAAAATCCCCCGTTAGCCTAACTGCAGAAGCATTAGGGGCCCATACGCAAAATCGTGTATAAATTTTATCGGAATTCTTAAAGATATGAGCGCCAAAAAGCTGATGACTTTGAAAATAATTTCCTTCATGAAATAAATGCAACTGATAGTCAGTCGGAAAAAACGTATTCACTGTCATGGCTCTCCTCATCCTCAATGAAAATATGTATTTCAAAGTCCAATTATAAGTGTATTTAATCAATATTTCTCATAATACTTTTTTATCTTTTCTGACAATAATCGATACATTTTCCTATCAAAACACATCATTCTTCTTATTTCGACATCATTCCACAATATATCTATCATTAATCGCCAAAATATTATAAAAATTTTTTTATTATTTTCACAAAAAGTTATTTTAATTTTAATTCAAAATATGTCTAAAACACATAGTTGTAAGCGTTATCAACGTATTTTTTGGAAATTAGAATCGAAATTATTATTTCGATATAATTTTAAAGTCATAAGATATCCTTTTTCAGGTTAGTATATGGGACTCGTATTTGGGTAAATTTGGTTAGAAGATACAAGAATTAGATGAGAATTTTCAAAAGGGAAAATATAATATGGAGAGATTATTTCACTGGTTCTCTTTAAGGATGATTGGATTATGGTAAACATTTTACTGCTTTTTTCATATTAAAGTTAACAATAACAATTATAGACTGCATAAAATGGCCTTTTCTCCATATGGGCGTCAATAGACTTGATTGGCTACCTAAAGCGGCCTTGGTCCACCCTTACCGTCGTCAATAGCCTTGATTAGTTACCTAAACTGCACTTGTTCCCCTATTTCCGACGTCAATCACTTTAAGCTTGCAGCCTAGAGATTAAATTTGTTTGGCTATCTTTTAAAAGAATTTTACACAAAAAAAAGACTGATAACTTAATTGTTATCAGTCTTTTCGTATGACCCCTACGGGACTCGAACCCGTGTTACCTCCGTGAAAGGGAGGTGTCTTAACCGCTTGACCAAGGGGCCATAAGATATGGCGGAGAAGGAGGGATTTGAACCCTCGCGCCGGTTACCCGACCTACACCCTTAGCAGGGGCGCCTCTTCAGCCACTTGAGTACTTCCCCGTTTGGCTCCGCAGGTAGGACTCGAACCTACGACCGATCGGTTAACAGCCGATAGCTCTACCACTGAGCTACTGCGGAACAATATATGGTGGGCCTAAATGGACTCGAACCATCGACCTCACGCTTATCAGGCGTGCGCTCTAACCAGCTGAGCTATAGGCCCATATTGGAGCGGGTGATGAGAATCGAACTCACAACATCAGCTTGGAAGGCTGAGGTTTTACCACTAAACTACACCCGCATATAATAATTTATTATGGGGCGACTGATGGGAATCGAACCCACGAATGTCGGAACCACAATCCGATGCGTTAACCACTTCGCCACAATCGCCATAATAATATTGTTTTAAAACAAAAATGGTGGCTCAGGACGGAATCGAACCGCCGACACAAGGATTTTCAGTCCTTTGCTCTACCGACTGAGCTACTGAGCCAACATATGGCGGTCTGGACGGGACTCGAACCCGCGACCTCCTGCGTGACAGGCAGGCATTCTAACCAACTGAACTACCAGACCAATTGCGGGGACAGGATTTGAACCTGCGACCTTCGGGTTATGAGCCCGACGAGCTACCAGACTGCTCCACCCCGCGACAATAGAAATTATTAATTTTGGAGCATGCTCCATATCTTGTTTCTAACCGCTCCGATTTCAGAAAGCTTAATCGAGAAGCAGCTCAATCGTTGCGCTGAGGATGATTCGAAGAAGCATATTCGAACGTGCTCCACCCCGCGACAATAGAAATAAGTTATAATATTTATGGAGGAGGAAGAGGGATTCGAACCCCCGCGCGGTATGACCCGCCTGTCGGTTTTCAAGACCGATCCCTTCAGCCAAACTTGGGTATTCCTCCAAATTATATATAAAACTAGTGGTGGACCTTGTAGGACTCGAACCTACGACCGGACGGTTATGAGCCGTCTGCTCTAACCAGCTGAGCTAAAGGTCCAAGTTTAGATAATATTTGGTAGCGGCGGAGGGGATCGAACCCCCGACCTTACGGGTATGAACCGTACGCTCTAGCCAGCTGAGCTACACCGCCATACTATCATGTAAAATTATTGGTGGAGTCTAGGGGGATCGAACCCCTGACCTCCTGCGTGCAAAGCAGGCGCTCTCCCAGCTGAGCTAAGACCCCATTGATTATAAGAAGCATGGTCGGGAAGACAGGATTCGAACCTGCGACCCCTTGGTCCCAAACCAAGTGCTCTACCAAGCTGAGCTACTTCCCGTAAAAGTGCGCCCTGAGAGATTCGAACTCCCGACCTTTTGATTCGTAGTCAAACACTCTATCCAGCTGAGCTAAGGGCGCATATGAATTTAATTAACTTAAATGGTGCCGAGGACCGGAATCGAACCGGTACGGTAGTCACCTACCGCAGGATTTTAAGTCCTGTGCGTCTGCCAGTTCCGCCACCCCGGCATTAGTAGAGAGCGGAAGACGGGATTCGAACCCGCGACCCCCACCTTGGCAAGGTGGTGTTCTACCACTGAACTACTTCCGCATATCAAGGGAAGTTATTTTGCTATTGCAAACAACTTTGTTTATTTTACTTCGTAAAAAAACTTGGTGCGGGTGAAGGGAGTCGAACCCCCACGCCTTGCGGCGCCAGATCCTAAGTCTGGTGCGTCTGCCAATTCCGCCACACCCGCATATTCATTTAAATGGTGAGCCATGAAGGACTCGAACCTTCGACCCTCTGATTAAAAGTCAGATGCTCTACCAACTGAGCTAATGGCTCATACAAATGGTGCCGGCGAGAGGACTTGAACCCCCAACCTACTGATTACAAGTCAGTTGCTCTACCAATTGAGCTACCCCGGCAAATAGTATGGAAAAGTATTAAAGAAAATATGGTGGAGGATGACGGGATCGAACCGCCGACCCTCTGCTTGTAAGGCAGATGCTCTCCCAGCTGAGCTAATCCTCCATTTTTACAGCCTGGCAACGTCCTACTCTCACAGGGACGCATGTCCCAACTACCATCGGCGCTGAGAAGCTTAACTTCCGTGTTCGGTATGGGAACGGGTGTGACCTTCTCGCCATAATTGCCAGACCATATATTCGACACTATTTTATTATAATGTCTTTTTCATAT
>NZ_JBHHJU010000024.1:0-85991 GCF_042136325.1 Neobacillus sp. KR4-4 | reverse complement strand
CTCCCCGAACCGCCCGCGGAAAGCGAAGCCGCCTGGAACGGAAATCAACAGACTAGTTTAATGAGCCAAACAAAAAAGACTGTCGATTTAAAACCCGAAATCCTTCGGATTTGTCGACAGTCTGAAAGGGACTGACAAAAGTCAGCCCCTTTTTAAATTATAATAACCCAAAATATCTAACCGTTTGTGTAATAATCAATGGAACAAAAATCGCGATAACGGTCGGAATCAAGAAAGCAAGGAAGGTCCATTTTTTACTCTTTGTTTCTTTATAGATATTCAGCAAGGTTGTGCCGCACGGGTAATGAAGTAATGAAAACAACATCATATTAAGTGCTGTAAGCCACGTCCAGCCATGATCTAGGAAGATTTGCTTTAAATCTACTAAGTTATCGACTTCTGTCAATGATCCGGTTGATAAATAACCCATCAAAAGGATTGGAAGAACAATTTCGTTTGCAGGTAATCCTAGAATGAACGCCATCATGATATATCCATCAAGCCCGAGCAGTTTGCCAAACGGATCCAAAAACTCGACCGCATACATGAGAATACTTGTGTCACCAATATAAATATTTGCGAACACCCAAGTTAAAATCGCTGCTGGTGCCGCTACTTTCACTGCACGAACTAACACGGACCAGGATTTTGTCAGAGATGAGCGGATGACGGTATCAAAGATTTTCGGTTTCCGGTACGGTGGGAGTTCTAACGTATAATGGGTCGGGATCCCTTTAAGTGCAGTTTTCGAGAGAACCCAAGAGACAAAAAAGGTTACAATGATTCCAAACATAACGATACCAACGATAACCCCTGTCGTAACAAGGGATTTAAGTCCACCGGTAAAATTAGCCGCCATGAATAAAGAAGCTAACACAATTAATGTTCCCCATCTGCCGTTACATGGTACAAAGTTGTTGGTCAAAATCGCCAGCATCCGCTCTCTTGGTGATTCAATAATCCGTGTCGAAATCACAGCAGCTGCATTACAGCCAAACCCCATTGCCATGGTTAATGACTGCTTTCCATGGGCACCGACCCTCTTGAACAGCCGATCCATATTGAAAGCAACCCTTGGTAAATATCCATAATTTTCTAAAAGTGCGAATGAAGGAAAAAAGATAGCCATCGGTGGCAGCATAACGCTTATTACCCATGTGGTTCCCCTATATAACCCGAGCACGAGAATCCCGTGCAGCCAATCGGGTGCATTCACATAGGCAAAAAATGAGGTTAAATATCCTTCTAAGAACCCAAAAAACTCAGCGATCATTGATGAAGGAACATTCGCCCCGGCGATAGTTAAATAAAATAACACTCCTAACATGGTTAACATGATTGGAAAACCAAAAATCGGAGAAGTAAAAATGGCATCCAACTTTTCAGTGCGCGTATCTCGTTTTGATTTTGTATAGGTAATTCCTTCGCCGCATAATTTATGACTGCGGTCATAGAGTTGTTGAACAATGTCATCTCTTAGCTTCGAAGTGGATAACTCCTGAGCCTCCGCATAAAGGTCTTGAATACTCATTGCGCTATACCTCCTCAGGTACCATTCTGCTATTAATTTCATTTAGTAAAGCCTCGTCACCATCTAATAATCTTAATGCCACCCAGCGGGCTGAAAGACGATCCCCGATAATTTCACGAACTTTCGGTTCGATTTTCTTAATTTTTGCTTCGATCTCTTCAGGATAGGTCATCTGAACCGGATGGCATTCAATCGCCCCTGTCACCACCCGGTCTATTGTATCAAGTAGCATTGGGAACCCTTTTTTGTTTCTGGCCGAAATTTTAATAATTGGGACCCCTAACCGGTTCGTTAATAAGCGCTCGTTAATATGAATTCCTTGCTCCTCAGCCACATCAATTAAATTAATGCAAATGATCACATTTTTGGTCATCTCTAAAACCTGCAGCGCTAAATTGAGATTACGCTCCAAAGATGTCGCATCGAGCACAACTAAGGTAACATCCGGCTTTTCAAAAACAATATAATTTCGGGCCACTTCCTCGTCTTTTGAATTTGAAAATAACGAATAGGTCCCAGGTAAGTCAATTAATTGAAAGGTTTTATCTTTAAACTGAACACTGCCCTGTGCCATGGAAACCGTTTTTCCTGCCCAATTCCCCGTATGCTGTCTAAGGCCGGTTAAGGCATTGAACAAGGTGCTCTTTCCTGTATTCGGATTTCCTGCTAAAGCAATGCGGTATTCATTCCCCATTGGATATCAGCTCCCCCTCTATTTTCGAGCTTTCCTCTCTCCGTAGTGCAATCGTTGTTTGACTAACACGAAAAGCAATTGGATCTCCCAATGGACTTTTCCGGATCACCTCTACGAGTGCTCCATTCACAAATCCTAAATCTAATAATCTTCTTCTCATGACACCCTCTAGGTTTAAATCAGTTATTTTAATCAAATTTCCTTTTTGACCGTTCACCAGTTTAATAATATTAGGTTTATCCATCTCTCTTTCCCCACCTTCAAAGTTTTTACCGTGTGCAACTTTTGTTTAATTATATGTAAAAATTCTAAAAATGTCTCCTATTTAGCAAAAATAAATATAATTTATGTGTGGACCTTTATCTAAAAAAAGGAAAAAAGGCCATTTTATTCAAGGAAGTGATTTATATCACTTGATCTTTTAACAAGTTATGGTAATCTATAGTTAATTTTTATAATATTCAGTTTTTTATAGAAAAAGATGGGAGGATTAAAATGTTTGATTCTTCAGGAGGATCCTACGAGGTGGTTAACTCAAAAATCTGTCAAACCTGTGGGAGTGCAACCTTCCAACCGGATGTAACTTCTTCTAGCAAAAAGAAAGGATTGATTTATGTAATTTTGGGATGGTTGTTCTTCGCTATATCGCTTGTTTTCATGCCGCTCTTGTTTGGTGTTGGAGCTGTATTTATGGGCATCATGACGTTTTGTGAACGCAGTCAAGTCCACGGCGCGATCCTTACTTTTTTTGCAGCCACAGGATTAATCCTTGGGACACTGTTTAGCTTTATGGTATCTGGAACTTTTTTCATTTAAAACCACAGCAACCCTTATGGACAGATTCCATAAGGGTTTTTTCTTGAAAATTTTTGTAATTAAGGTGACCCAACCGTAAACTGCTGCCATTCCGGCGGCAGGAGTTGTTGATATTGATGTTGTAAGAACCGATCATCAATCAACACAATTGTTCCAAGGTCTTCTTCTGAACGAATTAACCTTCCCCCAGCTTGTAGTACCTTGTTCATGCCAGGATATACATAGGCATAGTCATAACCATTTTTGTTTTGTTGATTAAAATGATCTTTAATGAGATTCCGTTCAAAACATAGTTGCGGCAAACCTACACCAATAACCACTACCCCATTTAAGCGATCGCCAATCAAATCAACACCCTCCGAAAATATCCCACCAAGGACCGCGAATCCCAGTAGTGTTTCCGTTTGATTCGGTTTAAAGGCATCCAAAAAGGCTTCTCTTTCCGGTTCAGTCATTCCAGCTGCTTGAAGGATCGTTTTCGTTGCTTCATCCTGTTGCTTGAATTGCTCATAAACAGCTAATAAATACTGATAGGATGGGAAAAAGATAAAATAATTCCCAGGCCGCTTTTTTATCAATGATTGAATTCCTGCTGCGATCGATTCCTTCGTCCGCTCTCGATCACGGTAGCGTGTGGACAATGGATGTATATATACATCGACCTGATCACTTGAAAATGGCGAAGGGATGGATAGCACATAATCATCCTCCTGCCCGCCGAGCAGATCTTGATAAAAGTTTAATGGCGAAAGTGTTGCTGAAAAGAAGATCTTCGCTCGATATCCCTTTCCCATTTGATGAAGCAGCTTAGAAGGATCAATGCAAAAAAGCTTTACTATGAGATCATTTTTCACTTTTTCTACGTAAATGACATAATGTTCATCAAGAACCTCATTGATTTTCAAAAAATTATTGACGATAAAGTAAGCTTCCAAAAGAGTTGGTGAAGATTCTAAAGGAAGCACTTGTTCGGTAATCTCTACAAATTGAATAAGGGTATCAAGCAATTCTTCATCCAGTTGTTCAAGGGTGAACTCATGCTTATCTGGATTTCCTTTTTTCAGTGAAAGAAACCAGGCATTAAGCTTACTTGCTGCGTCAAATAGGGATTTATTGACACCTTTATTTTCCTTTTTCAATTGTAGAAATACCTCTTTGTTTAGACTTGATGAAAACATCTCCCGTCCGCGGTCAACAAGATTGTGGGCCTCGTCAACCAATAGGACAGTAGACTTCTTTTGCTCTTCCAACAACCGCTTTAAGGAGACACGCGGGTCAAATACATAATTGTAATCGCAGATGATGCCATCGACGACATAGGCAAGGTCAAGCGAAAATTCAAAAGGGCAGACTGTGTATTTTTTTGCGTAAATTTCGATTATTTCTCGAGTCATGCCTGTTTCATTAGATAAGATATCAAGTATCGCATCATTGATTCGGTCATAATATCCATTAGCGAATTCACAATAATCCTTTTGACAATTGGTCTCATCCTTAAAACAAACTTTATCTTTCGCTGTTATCGTAACGGTGCTCAAACAAAGACCACAAGAGCGCATTTTCTTAAAAGCATCTTCTGCTGCTGTACGGGTAATCGTTTTAGCCGTAAGATAGAAAACTTTGTCCAAATGCCCTTCTCCTATGGCTTTTACAGATGGAAAAAGTGTCGAGATTGTTTTTCCTATTCCGGTTGGCGCTTTGGCAAACAGATTTTTCTTATCGAAAATCGACTTATAGACCGCCCCAGCTAATTTCCGTTGCCCCTCGCGGTAGGTTTCAAATGGGAAGGTAAGCTCTTTACAGCTCTCATTTCGCTTTTTTCGATGACTAGAGAGCAGGTTTGCATAAGGGGAATAGTCCTCCATTACATTTTCTAGAAAGACTTCAAGTTCTGTGATGTTGTATCTTTTTTGGAAAAATATCTTCTCAAGTGTATCTACGTGGACATATGTAAGCTGAACCGTGATTTTCTGTAAATCATTGTCCTTCGCATACATTAAGGCATACAGTTTCGCTTGTGCCCAGTGCACGGGATAGCCTCCTTGCTGGATCTGCTCCGAAGCATGAGAAAAAGATTTGATTTCATCGATAATCACCTCTTCATCACGAAACAATAACCCATCACACCTGCCATCTATAGTGAAAGAAAGTTCTCCTGCCTTGACCTCTGTACGGAGGTATACTTCTTTCTGATCGGATTCACCATACGTTTTCTGGATCATTTGATGAATTCTTGTTCCATCTAACATTGTTGATGGTGATCGAAAACGCGAATCGATACTTCCGCTCCTAAAAACATGTTCAACGAGAGTTCTTACTGATATAGAAATAGTATCTGACACTAGAACCACCATCTTACTATAAATAATTATGAGAATATATGTTTGCTTTTATTATATCAGTTTTTCCTCTTCTTTGGATAGTTTCCAACCCATCAATAAAAAAACAGGTAAGGACCAACCAACATCCTTACCTGTTTTTTTGGTGAATCACTATGACCGAATTTGTCCAGTTCCACGGACAATCGCTTTCGTTGTTGTTAACGCTCGGAGGCCCATTGGTCCGCGGGCATGAAGCTTTTGTGTACTAATTCCAATTTCTGCGCCATAACCAAACTGCTCGCCATCGGTAAATCGGGTGGAAGCATTATGATAGAGGACCGCTGCATCCACGGCCTGGAAGAACAAACGAACATGGTCAAGATTTTCACTGATGATGGCCTCGGAATGTTTCGTTCCATATTGATCAATATGATCAACCGCTGCCTTCACATCAGTAACCAATTTTACCGCCAAAACCGGTGCTAAAAATTCATTTTTCCAATCCTCTTCCGTGGCCTGCTTTACAAAAGGATAGGCAGCTGTTAAAACTTCATCTCCACGCAGTTCCACTCCCCGGTCATGAAGCGAATATAATAATTTTTCTGCATATGGCCATTTTTCGTGAATTAGCACGGTTTCCGCTGCATTACAAACGGATGGCCGATGTAATTTTGCATTGATCCCAATATCGATAGCCATGTTTTCTTTAGCAGTTTCATCTATGAACACATGACAATTGCCTACACCTGTCTCCAAAACTGGAACTGTGGCATTTTGAACTACCGATTGAATTAACCCTGCTCCACCCCGAGGAATTAGAACATCGAGGTATTCATTCAATTTAAACATTTTAGACGCTGTTTCACGGCTCGTGTCCTCCAAAAGCTGAATAGCATCTGCAGGAATGGCCGTTTCAGCAAGTGCCTTCTGCATGACATGTACAAGCGCTTTATTGGAATGAATCGCCGAGGTGCTCCCTCTTAAAAGAACAGCGTTTCCAGCTTTTAAGCACAGACTTCCTGCATCAACAGTAACATTAGGACGTGCTTCATACACCATGCCAATGACCCCAAGCGGCACTCGAATCGTTTCAATTTGTAACCCATTCGGACGGTCCCATGCTTCAATCGTTTCGCCTATAGGATCCTTCAAATCTACCAACTGTCGTACTCCATCGACAATCTGTTCAATTCTTTCATGGGTTAAAAGCAGTCGATCCAAAAGTGACTCTGAGAATCCATTTTCTTTTCCTGCTTCTATATCTTTTGCGTTTTCTGCGATTAACCATTCTTTCTCCGTCAATAAATGGTCCGCCATTGTTAACAACGCTGTATTTTTGTCTTCAGTTGACAGCATTCCCAATTGTTTAGATGCCCTTTTCAATTTGCTGGCCTTTTCTAATAATTCACTCATTTATTTTCACTCCTTTGGCATTGTGACCCAATTATCCCGATGAATCACTTCTGCTTTTTTATTAATCGAATAATCTTTTGATTGTTCACTCGGCAAGCCTTTTACTTTTAGTAAATTCTTAGAAGAATAGTAGCTTTGTCCTTTCCCAACAATTCTCCCTTTTTGATTGCGGACCACGACAACATCTAAGGCATTAAACTCTCCAATTACATTAGTCACTCCCACTGGCAGTAGACTTTTACCTTGAAACAATACTGCATTCACTGCCCCATCATCAATTTCGATTACACCACCAACCTGTGAGTGGTAGGCGATCCATTGCTTCCTCATTTGCATTTGTGTTTGGAAGGGCCCTCCTATATAAGTCCCATCCCCTTTACCTGCTAATATATCCACCAATTTTTCCTTTCCCTTACCTGTGCCGACAAAAACACTGACACCGAGGGAAAGAGCTTTTTTTGAAGCTAGTAATTTTGACTTCATTCCGCCTGTTCCTACCGAAGAACCAGCCTCGCCTGCAACTCCTAGGAGGTTTTCAGATATCTCGGGAATAAAATGATATTTTTTAGCTTCTTTTGACGTTTTGGGATTGCCATCATATAAACCATTCACATCCGTTAAGATCATCAGTGCATTGGCATGTAAGAAGCCACTCACAAGAGCAGACAACATATCATTATCACCGAAAGTCAATTCATCAATTGCCACCGAATCATTTTCATTTATTATCGGTAATACACCTTTTTGAAGCAACTTCTGAATCGTATTAAAGAGGTTATGAAACCGGACCTGGCTATAGAAGTCTTCTCGCGTTAATAAGATTTGGGCAGGTACAATATTAAACTCATTAAACAACTGAATATACTGTTGCATCAGTAGCCCTTGACCAACAGCAGCCGCTGCCTGTTTCCCCGATACCGTTTTGGGACGTGTCGGATAACCAAGTGAGCCAAAACCTGCGGCAACAGCTCCGGATGAAATAAGTAAAACATCATGCCCTTGTTCTTTCAAGAAAGCAAGTGCCTCCACATGGTCACGTATTTTTTCTTCAGAAATTGTCCCTGAGGCATTCGTGAGTGAACTGCTCCCAATTTTTACAACCACCAACTGTTTTTTCATTTCCCTCTAACCCTTCTTTTAAAATAAAAAAAACGACTCTTCTGTCCTTATAAAAAGGACGGAAAGTCGTTTCCGCGGTACCACCTTTATTGATGCCATGCACCCACTTTGGACCCGTAACGAGGGTGACGGCTTATGTTTGCATAAGCAGTGTGTGTGTGGGCAGGTTCAACCTTTTTCCGTGAGAAACCTTTCAGCCGGCGGGTTTCACTCTCTAGCACGTTCCCAAGATTTACTAATCCCAAACTATTTTTCGATTTATAATTTCTTTGATTATCCTTAGAAAATGATAAAAAGTCAATAGAATAGTTTAAATTTTTAAAATAAAAAGCTAACCGAAAGTTTTCCGGATAGCTCAAATGTCAGTCTTATTTATTGATTTGTTTATACCACGTAGCTGCGGCATCGACTTCGCTGTAGCTTAATTGGTGTCCATTATGCTCCCAGTGAAGATGGACTTTGGCATTTGCATTTTCCAACATCTTTTCTAGGTCACCTGATTCCAGAGGCGAACAAATCGGATCATTAGTTCCTGCGCCAATAAAGACATTTACCTCTGATAAATCAGGCAATTCAATCCCTCTTAATGGCACCATTGGATGATGGAGAATGGCTCCCTTTAAGGCATCTTTGTAATGGAACAACAAACTCGCAGCGATATTCGCACCATTGGAATATCCAATTGCGATGATATTCTTACGATCAAATTCATAAGTTTGTGAGGCTTCGTCAAGGAATTCATACAATTCTTTTGTACGAAGAATAAGATCCTCCTCATCAAAAATCCCTTCAGCTAATCTGCGAAAAAAACGCGGCATCCCATTTTCAAGGACATTTCCGCGAACACTTAAAAAAGAAGCATCTTCATCAATTTTCCCTGCAAGTGGAATCAAATCTAACTCCGTTCCTCCGGTTCCATGCAGTAATAAAAATGTTGGCTTCGTTGCGTCTTTCCCTTTTTGAAAAATATGTTTCATCGTGTCAGTCCCCTTTCTCAGGTAAAAGTTCCTTACATTATTGTTAGAAACTTGGCCATTCCCTAATCGTAAAAGTTTCTCTAATCTCTTTTTTTCAATTATCTCGAATATGAGATAATATTAATACTAAATGAATACCTCGTCAACTTTTTTGATTAATTGTAAAAAAAAAGCACCCACTGGATGCTTTTCTTTTGATAACACCTATGTTAGGACGCTTTTCAACAAAATCCCAAAAGTAATTCCAAGAAACATAGAAGTTAGTGTTCCCAATAAAAAATATTCTGCCCAGTCCCGATCATCCATTTGTTTAAAGCGAGCAATCGATTTGGCAGCCACAATAAATCCAATCGCTGGGTAAGCGCTATAAAATGTTAACAATAAGACTAGTAATCTCTCAATATAGCCGATTAATTTCCCTCGTGAAAGATCATGCTTACTGAAAACTGTATAATTGTATTCTTCTGTTAATCCTTTTTTACCCCTCCGGCTAAACTCAGCTTCATTTCGTTCATTTTTAAATGAATATTTCCCCTCAAAGGTCAATAATTGATTGGGCAGGGAACCGAGGAGGATCTTGATCATATGTCCGCTTACAGTTGTTGTTAGAATAACAATAATAATAAAAAACAGAACAGACTCTATGAAGCTTAATCCGCCTTTCTGTTGAACAAACCCTTCAATGTTAAACCGAAAGCAGAACACACATACGAAAAGAATCGCCCCTAAATGCAGAACCTGATCTAAAACAAAGTAACCGAGCCGCTTCATGTTATCTTCGTTCGTCATTTTCAATTTATCCATCAACATAATCTTGAACCAATCCACAAAGAGATGTGATGCTACAATACCAATTAAAGGGATGAACAAGGATTTAAGGATATTCTCAAAATTAAAGTAGAAAATCCAGAATCCAACTAATACAATGCCCGTAGTTAAAAGATGATGGCTGACATGTTTCCATAAATTACTTCGTTTATCAATCACCATGTCATCTGTTTGTAAATAAAAATCAGCAAGAAAGTGGGCAAGAACTAGACTTAAAAACAACATGGTTTCTCCTCTCTCTAAAGGCTGGGACTTAAGAATGAATGAATGTGTATAGGTTCCTGCAAGTGAGTCCGGATTCTGGTGGTAAGGTTTTCATTTGTTGTTTGTGGATGAATCGCACTGTCAGGATACGCTTTTTCTTGTAATGAATGCAGTATACTAATAATCTTTGAAAAAGTATCTAGGATCTCCTCACTATTTCCCTTTTTAAAATGACTTGATATCGTGGGAGCTGTTTTGCGAAGAATCTTAGCAATCTCCTTTTGCTGTTTTAAAACAAGGAAGAGTGTGCATACCATTTTCTGGATATCCGTTTGACTTTGTATCAACTTCAACTGTAAATATAATAAAGCATTAATAAGTGTTTCAAATTCATTCCTGAACTTATGGTAAGGGAACGACTCCTTTGATTCATTAGGATAGAATTGATCTAATTCGAACTTAAAAAGCATTCTGTTTTTTTCTTGTTTAATTAAATCATTTGCGTATCTTGCTTGTTTAACCAATGGATGGATCCATTTTTCAATATCCAGTTCTTTTACTTCCTTGTCAATATCTCCAAAGGCCAAGCCGAAATAAGGCATATGTTCCTTGTATTTCCACACCCTGCTTACAAAAAAGGCAATCGTATACGCAGTTGAATATCCAGGACCAACAAAAATAATTTCATCTCCGGCACGATGCTTTATTTGGATTGGCCCAAGATCCTTTGTCCAATACGTGATCCAGTCCACCACTTCATCCAAATAAACAGTAAGTTCCTCCCCCCTATTTGGGGTGGAAGAATTACTTACATCCAAAATAAAAATCGATATCGGAACATTCATTTATTATCTCCTTCAGTTCCTAGTTAGATTATATAATCTAATTTTAATTAAGTTAGATTATATTGTCAAAGAAAAACCAAATTAGCTCAATTCGTGTAACTACTTCTTGTGAACTATAAGTAAACTATTCCTCCCGCTTCTGAAACTGTCCTATTAAATACTCACACATTCTCTCCGAATGTAGTCTTACTGCTATATAAGGTGGACGGACTCCTCTTGCCGCTTCTAATGGCAAACCAAGCCATAAAACCTGCTCATCAATCAAGATAAATGGAAACGGAAAGCTGTTGCTCCATATCTGATTGGGCTTCAGTTCTTCCCATGATTCTTCCGCCAAAACGGTTAATTTCACGGACTGGCTTCTTTTTTGGAGTTGTTCCTTCCACTGTTCAGAAAGATCCGTTTGCGGCGGCAAAGAAAGAATAATTGATCGTTTTGCTGCCCCAAGGTCCAGGAATACTTTCTCTAACTTACGTGCATGCATCCATTGCAGCCTAGGATGCTGATTCTTGATCCATTTTCCAATATCCTTGGTCCCGATTGTTTGCTGCATACGTCCTTGATGTTCCACAAGCTGCCTTAGTGTTTTACCATTATACACATGTTTTCGAATAAATGATTGATCGCTGACATGTATGAACTTTCCCTTTGTTCTGGTGATGGCCACATTAATCAATCGTTCACTATCCTTACCAGTGAGAAGCATCCCGGCTCGTGTTTGCAGTTCACTGTCCACCGTGTCAAAAATCATAACATCACGTTCACTGCCTTGAAATCTGTGCACGGTCGCAGAAATAATGTCAGCGGTTGAACATTCCTTTTCATATAAGTCAGAAAGCAGTACCTCCATTAAATTAGCTTGCGCGCGGTATGGTGTCACATACCCAATCGAACGAGCCCCAGCAACGTACGATTCATGAATTAACTGAAAGGACAATAATACATGCCATATATTCATGCGTGAATTCGATGCTTTTTCTGTCATGCCATACACCCCTGAGTGACTTGTATCAAGAAGAACAGATGCCATTCCTTGAAAGGGTGAAAGATCGACGATTGGTTTTCTATTTTTTAGAACACTTTCATGATCGCCGACAAGCGAGTGGTAAATATACTGATTCGTGAAGGAGGAGATATCCGGATGCATCCTCCGTTGCTCTTTTAATAAAAAAAGGTGGGGATGCAGCATTCCATCGCGAACCCAGTCAACCACACCAGCGCGATGGAAGATATCTTCTTTTAACCACAAGGTGACTAATGGATCCCGAGAGGAGGCAATTGGTGGTAACTGTTTAAAATCACCACAAATGATCACTCGCTTTCCAAGAGTCGCAGCAAAAGCTGCTTGAGGGACATAAGCCATGCTGGCTTCATCCAGGATGACAAGGTCAAATTCTTTTTCATAAATTGCTGCATCACCCGCCGCTTTGGCAAGTGTTGACCCCACGATGTACGCATCCTTAATAAATTCAAGCTCTTTTTGACGGATTTTTTCAAGAACTCTGGCAATTTTAGTTTCTAGTTCAAGCAATTGATTCGTGTCTCTTTTACTAAAAGAATGAGCGATATCTTGCTTTAAATTCCGTCTTTCCGCTAGTAACAGTTCCTTCTCCTCTGCTAGCTGAGGATCTTCTTTCTGAAGGAGTTGACTAGTGGTCACTGCTTCATGATCGGCAAATTGTTCGCCTGTATTGAACCCATAGCGGAGCACATCCCCCTCACGAAAACGGCCTTTCTTTTGAATAAAGGCTGATATCTCATGAATAAGGACATCAACCGCTTGATTACTATGTGATAAAATTAACACTTTCTTTTCCTGGAAATACTTATTTGCGGCTACTCGGGCCAATGTATAGGTTTTCCCTGTTCCAGGAGGACCCCAAACGAATGTAACGGGGTTGTATTTGGAACGTAAAACGAGTTCATGAATATTGCTTTTACTTTTTTCAATTGGATGCTTAGCAGGCATAGAGGGGTCCATCAATCTTTTTACTCGGATTCGTTTTTGCTTATTTTTTTTCATTTCATCCAGACGTTCAATGAGCTGTTCAAGTAATTCCCATGGATCATGAAAAAGCTGTGCTTCGTGAATTAAATCTCCAAATGATTGTTCCATGGCAAGCATAACTCCCTTCCCTTCAGAAGAAAGTACTCGACCGCTCTGTTTCATACTCCCCCACTCAAGTCGAACCTGAGAACCGATAGGTATACGAATCGAAAAAGCGGTATCGAAGTAGTATGTATAAGAACCCTCCGTGGATAACAGCCTTCCATTTGTAACAAGAAACTTATTGCTGCCATATTTTTTTAAATGGAGGATTTCATTCTGTAACGCTTTTTGCCATTCTTTAATAAAATTTATAACCTTCATTAGAATAATCCCTTCTAGATGCATATCCTTAATAAAAAAGGAAAATTTGTGCTGATTCCAAATATTATACATTAAATAGATATGGAGGGATATTTCTAATGAGTAATTTAGATTTCTTAGAAATAAGCCGGAATTTTAAGAGTTATTATCAAGCCTTACGGGATGCCCATTATTATTTAAGAAATGATCCTGATTTAAGCCAGGAAGAATTACACGCAGTTACAAAGGTATTGAGTAAATTAATTTATGGATTTATTCGGATTAAAGGGGTTTCTTTTCGAGAAATGGACCGCGAGCAATTCAAACAAGAATTTAATCTGTTTCATCAGGATTTTCTAAATGTCATTCAAAACAGCGGAGAAAATAATGTAGAATTCGAGCAATTCGCTGCTCTAATGGATGAAGTTATTGGGATTGCTGTAAAGAGAACCATTGCTCTTGGAAAAATAGAGAAAGTAAAACATCAAGCTTTATTTGAAAACGTTGAAATTGAAGAATTATCCGATGAGATAGAATTAGATGAAATAACGGATGAGCATGAATTGGAATTAAGTAGTGAAGTTGAAAATCATGATGCCGTTGAAGACATACTTGACGATACGATTGAAGAAATTGAAGAAATTGAAGAGATGGAAGAAATTGAAGTAATTAATGAAACAGAAGAGACAGTAGCTGAAGTTAAACCAAGAAATACTACTTTGAGAACTTTTAGTACTGATTTCGGGGCTCTAAAAAATGAATTTCAAGATGAAACTATTAATGATGAAGGTAGAACGTTTAGTACTGATGTTGAAACTCTAAATAATGAAGTTGAAGTTGTCTTATTTGAAATTGTAAATGATGAAGAAGATCAACCAGAACCAATTAATGAAGTGATAGGTTCAGAAGCGGTAATTGAGGCAGAGGCAGCCACTGAGACCCCTAAAAAAGTGAAATATAAATATATTGATGCTGCTCCAGTTGTGAATTATTATCAGGAAAATGAAAGTAGTGACAATTTCCGATTTAGACCTCGGAGGAGAAGAAATAGATAACACCCAAAAAAAGACCAATTTGGTCTTTTTTTATTAAAAAAAATCGCCAAAAGGCGATTTTGAATAGAATTAGATTGAAACGTCACCAATGGAGAAGGAGCAATTCAAAACATCAGAAATCTTCGCTAATGTGGAAACCTGAACATCTAGTTCGCCTTCTTCTATCGCAGCAATCGTTCCGGCAGATAATCCTGAAAGCAAAGCTAATTTTTCTATCTCAATTTCACGATTTAATCTCATTTTCTTAAGTTGATGTCCAATATGGGTCATAGTAAGCCTCCTCATTATGTAAGCGATTTCATTTTGCTGATTTTATTATATTAAACTACTTAAATATTTTCAACACGTTTAATAATAGAAGAAAAAAGAAATCTGAGTATTCCAAGTAACAATAATAGCAACTTGAAATACTCAAATTTCAACATAGCCACTGGAATAATAGCCTATTAATATCCGGTACCTTGACCGCCTGTAATAATTGCAATACTGGAACTTGCACCAATTCTTGTTGCACCGGCTTGGATTAGCTTTCTTGCAGTATCTAAATCTCTCACACAGGCCGAAGCTTTAACACCCATTTCTGGACCGACCGCTTCACGCATAAGTTTAATGTCTTCAGCAGTAGCACAACCAGGGCCAAATCCAGTCGACGTTTTCACGAAAGCAGCTCCAGCCATTTTTGCGAGAATACAAGCTTTTTTCTTTTCTTCAATTTCAAGAAGGCCTGTTTCAATAATGACTTTTACTGGTGCATGACCATTCGCCGCTAAGACAACACCTTCAATGTCTTTTTTCACTGTCTCAAAGTCGCCAGATTTTAGGGCACCAATATTTATAACCATGTCAATTTCAGTAGCGCCATTTGCAATCGCGTCACGCGTTTCTGCACTCTTAACAAAAGTGCTCGTTGCTCCAAGTGGAAAACCAACAACGGTGGTTATTCCTACACCAGAACCTTTTAATTCGCGGGCTGCGGTTGCCACCCAGTAAGGATTCACACAAACAGTGGCAAATTTATGTTCTTTAGCTTCTTCACAAAGCTTAACAATTTGGTCTTTGGATGCTTCCGGCTTTAAAAGTGTATGGTCAATCATCCGAGCCACAGATGGCCCGGTAATAATCGATGATGCTGTTCCTTCTTTATATGTCACATTTCCAGAAGTTGAAGGCTTCACTTCCTTCAACGCTTCTTTATTCGTTAATTGCTGCATAATTTGATTCGTAATTTGTTCTACTAAAGCTTCAATTTGCATCGTGCTCACCCCACATTATTATAATCGATCAACAATTCCGGCAATGACAGCATCAAAAGAACCATTAGGGTCTTCTAAAATGTCTCTTGCCGATCCACCTTCTTCTAGAATCAGGACATAATCGCCAACCCCTGCTGAAAAACGATCGAAGGCAATCATGGCATCCCCACATTCCTTACCTGATGCGTCCACAGGGATAACTACCATGAGCTTTTTATTTTGATGACTTGGTGTTTTAATCGTTGATACGACATTTCCAACCACTTTTGCTAGTTTCATTATTTTGCAACAGGAAGAATTTTCTCGATGTCTGAATGTGGTCTTGGAATCACGTGAACAGATAAGAATTCGCCAACACGCTGTGCTGCATCCGCACCTGCTTCAGTTGCTGCCTTAACCGCACCAACGTCGCCGCGAACCATGACACACACTAATCCTCCGCCTACATTTACTTTACCTAGTAAAGTAACATTCGCTGCTTTTGTCATGGCGTCTGCTGCTTCAATTGCTCCTACTAAACCTTTAGTTTCGATCATTCCTAATGCGTTGCTCATTTATATTTCCTCCATTCGATTAGTCACATTATAGTAGTCGATAATTCCTAAGATTCCAGCATCTGATGGAACCAAATCTTTATTAAGCGGTAAGGATGATTCCCTGCTTTTTGCTAAGTAAACAAGATCTCCTTCTCCTGATTGTCCAATCGTATCTATAGCCACAAGTGGTTTACCTTTATCCTTCAATTGCTGATCTACTGGCTGGACAATCAGGAGCTTTAAACCTATTAAGTTCTCATTTTTATGTGTACAGACCATATTTCCTATCACTTTGGCTACAAACATTTTTCAAACCTGCCTTTTTTCTATATAACTCTGAGTTAAACACTCCTATTTTTCTCTCTAAACTGTATATCAGCGAATCTCAGATTTAGTACTAATTCCGCCCCAGAAAACGACTTTCGATTTCCATAATCTTCGTCACACGACGATCATGACGGCCGCCGGCAAACTCCGTTTCCAACCATGTCTTTACTAATTGTTTGGCAAGGCCTTCACCAATAAATTGACCGCCGATTGATAAAACGTTCGCATTATTATGCTCCTTACTGTTAATCACAGAAGATAAGTCCCAGCAAACTGCACCGCGGACACCAGGTATTTTATTCAATACCATTCCGCTTCCAATGCCTACACCATCAATCATAATACCAACATAGTTATCATTCGTTGCTACCGTCTCGCCAACAAGAAAAGCGATATCTGGATAATCAACAGATTCATTTGCTTTACAGCCATAATCTAAATATTCGTAACCCAATTCAGTTAAATAGGCCTTTAACTTTTCTTTTAGTTCGTATCCACCATGGTCGCAGCCGATCGCAACTTTTTTCATGAATTTTGTTCTCCTTTGGCAAATGCATTGATAATCACATCAAAAACATGAGCGTTTAAGCTCGCGCCGCCAACCAATACACCATCAATATCTGGCATCGCACTGTATTCTGCAGCGTTCCTCTCATTCGCAGACCCGCCATATAAAATCGAAATACCCTCCGCTTTTTGACCCATTAATTGTCTTAAAATAGAACGAATGTACGCGTGTGTTTCTTGAGCCAGTTCAGCTGTTGCTGATTGCCCTGTTCCAATCGCCCAGACAGGTTCATAAGCAAGAATAAAATGGGCTGTATCAATATCCTTCAACGCACCGATAATTTGCTTGGATAAAACCTGTTCTGTTTGCATAGCACTCTTTTGACCTAACGTTTCTCCGATACAGATGATTGGAGTAAGACCAGACTTGAGCGCTTGCTGAACCTTTTTGTTCACTAACTCGTCATCTTCAAAAGAATATTGTCTTCTTTCTGAGTGGCCAATAATGACATATTCGCAGCCCACATCCGTCAGCATACTGCCTGATGTTTCCCCAGTATAAGCCCCTTTGTCGGCCCAGTGAACATTTTGACCGCCCAATCCTATCGGTTTTCCAGATTGTTTGATAAATAATTGAGTCGGATATAGAAGTTGGGTTGGTGGACAGATAACCACTGACACATCATGACTGCTGTTTATTTTTTGAAAAAATTCAGCGGTCTCATTAAGGTCTTTGTTCATTTTCCAATTAGCAATCACATAAGTTTGCCGATCACATTGGAGCTCTAAGCCGCCTAGATTTTGACCAATAACATCTCTGACAAGATTTTTAATATAGCTTTCAATGGATTGTTCCATTTCCATTCACCTTATTCTGATTTAGGTAAAATACCTTCTACATCACCGTTAGGACGTGGTATTACGTGTACTGATAGAAGATTCCCTACGCGTTGGGCAGCTTCTGCACCAGCTTCAGTGGCGGCTTTTACTGCACCTACATCTCCACGGACCATAACAGTCACGATTCCTGCGCCCACTAATTCTCTGCCTACCAAGGTAACGTTTGCAGCTTTAACCATCGCATCTGCTGCTTCAATCGCACCCACTAAACCTTTTGTTTCAATCATACCTAAAGCTTCTTGACCCATTTTAACTCCTCCTCTAGTAATCTCTAATTTTGATTTTTCTTGATTTTTCAGTTGCTCTTCTTGTGAAGTGACTGTTTTATCTTCTTTTGCTTTCGCCATATCCTAACACCTCACTATATGATTCTTAATCCATCTACTAAAACGCAGCGGCGCTGGCGAGTAAATGTTTTTGCACTGGTTAATCCTTCACCTGTTGGTCCGGCAATGGTTAGTGTGGTAAAGCCTTCACTTTCAAAGCCCAAGCCCGAAACTGATGGCCCATTTTTCACAAAAATCGTTGCTTGAATTTCTTGTGCCATCTTAGTTAGATTCGTAATATTTTGCGAATGCATTATTGCTGTGTGCCGGTTGCCTTTCTCTGCAATAACAGCCAGTTCGATCGCTCGATCCACATCGGGCACTCTGACAATCGGTAAGATCGGCATTAACATTTCTGTCATTACCAATGGGTGATCCTTAGTGGTTTCAGCGATTATTAACTTAACATTTGGGCTTGCCTGAATGCCCGCTGCATGTAAAATCACCGCTGCGTCTTTACCAATGAAGTCTCTGTTTGGATAAAACTGATCATTCTTCTTTACTAGTACTTTCTCAAGCAGTTTTTCAAATTGAAACCCTCTAAGTTCAATTGCTCCGTTTTTGACCATTTCTGCTTTTAGGGAATTAGCTGCCTTATCAACAACGAACACTTCTTTCTCTGCGGTGCATAATACGTTGTTATCAAAGCTGGCACCTTTCACAATATCAGCAGCGGCTTTGGAAATTATCGCGGTTTCATCTACGACAACTGGTGGATTTCCTGGACCGGCTGCAATGACTTTTTTCCCTACCGCCATCGCTGCTTTTACAACAGGGCCTCCTCCGGTCACTACGAGCGCATTCACCTGCGGATGATTCATAACTTGTGCTGATGTATCAAGATTAGGTGCTGCCACTGATGTGAGTGTGCTCTCAGGTCCGCCGGCAGCAACAATTGCTTGGTTTAAAAGCTGAAGCGTTTGAATCGAAACACGTTTCGCACTTGGATGTGGATTATAAACAACCGTATTTCCGGCGGCTAGTAACGAAATGGAATTATTGATGACCGTTGCGGCTGGGTTGGTCGAAGGCGTAATTGATCCAAATACGCCAATCGGTGCATACTCAACAAGTGTTAAACCATCATCACCCGAATAAGCAGTGCTGACTAAGTCTTCGATTCCAGGCGTTTTATTCGTCGCCAGGAGAATTTTCGCAACCTTATCTTCCACTCTGCCTAAGCCAGTTTCTTCGACAGCAAGCTTTGCTAACTCTTCGGCATGCTCCCGGCTCACGGCTCGCATATTCTCAATCATTTTTTCTCTGATGGAAATGGGCAGTTTGCGAAGCTTTTCCCAGGCCAGTCTAGCTGCAGCCGCTGCTTCATCAACCGTTGAAAACACGCCATTGCCTAACTTGACATCATTTTGTGATGTGACAGTTTCAGCGGGGAATGTTGATGAATTCTGCCCTAGTTGACTGAGGACCTGTTCGACCATTTTTTTGATATCGGTTTCATTTAATTGCAAGGTTAGTTACCTCCTTTATTAAAGGTTAAGGCCCCTTGAATTTCAATTTGATCAACAATACCGACGATTGCTGCATCAACAGGGACACCGTTTGTTATCTCTGTTTGTCTTGCCGAACTTCCGCTGACAAGTAAGACGACTTCTCCCACACCAGAGCCAACGGTATCAATGGCAACAAGCGGTTTTCCATCTTCTTCAATGCTCTTCAAATCAAGCGGCTGAACGATCATTAGTTTTTTTCCTTTTAATTTTTCCGCTTTTGTAGTTGATACAATGGAACCAACCACTTTACAAATGATCATAATGTCCCTCCTTTCGAGGAATCAATCGGCTTAAATTGAATCTTTAATTCCTTAGCCAGATCTATTGCTAAAGGTGTGACCCGGCTTTTTTGCGGAATCTCAATTTCCTTGAGTCCCTCCTGAAAAGCTCTTTCTACATGTTTTGCTAGAACGAGAGATTGCTTATCAAGGTAGGCTGCATATTGCTCGTCAACTGTATTAACCAATTTACTGAGCGGTACCCACTTGACCTGATCCATTTGGATTCTCCTTATGTAGGACTGTATCCGTTCCTGGACAGTTTGCGGGGCATGGATTTGTTGGTACACATTTGGTTCCACACCGTTATTGGCGATGACAATCGGTTTACCTTTTAATTGATATTGGATAGCCACCCACGCTGCTGTCTCGTCATCCACCGTTAAGGCTAGTTTTGAAAGCAATCCGTACGATGCTTGAGGAATTGCGAGAACGGAAGATTGATCAATCAGTGTTCCCAAATCTTCATCTGACATCTCCTCTAACAGCACACAAGAAAGCCCTTTCATTTTTTCTTGTAAAGGAAGCCATTCCTTTGTAATTAGCCACGTTACGTTATATGTATCTACCAGCTGGGTAACCGCTTCCAAAACAGTTATTGGATCGGAAGAATGATAACCTAATAGGATTGTAATTGGAGTATCCTTTTTAGGGTCCATTTTCTCTTTTAAGTAGGCTTCCACTACCTGCTGGACAAGCAGTTTAACCTGCGTTTTAACATCCACCAGCATTACTCCCCACCCACTTGTTTCGGAGTTTGGATGGAAATAACCTCACCCATTTGTCCATTTTTGATTCCAGCTGCATTGGCTTCATCCAGGTCAATATGCATTTCAAGCTTGAATTTAGGAGAAGTGCGAATTAAAACATTTGAAAAAATGATCCCGCGGACTCCATCCACTTTTACTTGAACAAGGTCCCCATCCTGAACGCCAAATGTTTCAGCATCACTCGTGTGCATATGAATGTGGCGAGCGGCAGAGATCAAGCCTTCACGAATGGTAATTTGCCCCCGTGGTCCTTGTATGGTAATTGATTCTGATCCGTTAATATCCCCAGAATTACGAATCGGCGGCTTGACTCCCAAGGTAAATCCATCAAATAATGATACTTCTACCTGTGTAATCCCCCTAGCAGGTCCGAGGACACGAACACTATGTATTCTCCCTTTCGGACCGATAAGGGTGACCGTTTCCTTTGCTGCAAATTGGCTGGGCTGTGACAAATCTTTTAACTTCGTTAATTGGTAGCCATGTCCAAACAAACGCTCAACATGTTCAGGGGATAAATGGATATGCCGGTTAGATGCTGCAATGGGAACTGTCTTAGATTTCATAAGGGAGTTTTTGACAACCTCTTTGACGATCTCCCTAATTTTTTCTTTATTCATTTAGGTGCTCACCCCCAAAATCGAGTAATGCCCTGGCAGTATACTCATCGGTAATGAGGACATTGGCATGACGACCTTTTAACGCCCCATAGATGCCTTCGACTTTTTTGTTACCGCCTGCAATGAGGATACCATATTCTTTTTCCGCTAAATGTGAGAGTTCGATACCAATGGTTCGATCGTTCAATGTTTGATGACTAATATGGCCATTGATATCAATAAATCGAGAACAGATGTCACCGACAGTATAATTTTCCCTTAGTATTTCAATGTCACTGTCTAAAAAATATCCCGCATGCATAAGTGTTGATTGTTCACCAGGATCCCCAACAGTAAAAATGGCAATATTGGCTTGTTTGCCTAATTCCAATATTCTTTTAACATGTCGGTCTGCTATGATTGCCTGTTTGACCACAATGTGGTCTACGACGGCAGGTACCTGCAGAAAATGTGGAATTGTCTGAAATGCATGAGCAAGACCATTAACGATTTCTGATGCATAGGTATTGGATTCTGAGTAACTCACCCCACCATTTAGCTGGACAATTGTTACATCCTTTACATTCTTAGGTTGAATTTGTTTCACTAGTTGATATAAAGTTGTCCCCCAGGTAATCCCAATTGTATCGCCGCTTTGGACAATCTTATATAAATAATCTGCGGAAACCTCCCCCAGTTTCACTTTGATCAGTTCATCCTTAAATTCGGGAATCGATGCGACAATGCAATCCTTTAATTGAAACTTTTCCTTGATCTGCATAGCCAATTCCTGAACGTCTTCAGCGGGATCGCATATTTTTATATGGACTACTCCTTCTTCAACAGCTTGAACTAGAAGCCTAGATACGGTGGGGCGGGAAATACCCAACTTTTTCGCAATTTCCTGTTGGCTGTAGTCTAATTGATAATACATCCTAGCCACTTCCACCAGGCGTGAAATCCTTTCATCCGCCATCTTTTATTCACCTAATTTTCAATGTTATTAAACTCATTTTTCACAAAAAGTAAACGGTTACAACGTTTTGAAAAAAAATTAACATTTGTTCAATCTGAATATCTAAGTTATGAAATTATGTAAAATCAAATTGAACATTTGTTAATTTAATTATAACCGACGTAAATCATCTGTCAATCATTCTATCAAAAGATTTCGACATTTAATTACTAGATTCTTTATATCCTTAGATACTTTTTAACCTATTACATTTCTCCTCATGAAAAAAAGAACCCATGTATGTACACAATTGTATATACATGGGTTCTCATTTTTTTAGTTAACGTATCTTCTGGAGGGATTCGGTAAGTGTTTTCACAAGGAAAGTTAGATCCACCTGTTTGATTGTTAATGGCGGGGCAAGTGTTAACACATTATTGTATCCAGCTACGGTTGCCCCGTTCTTTCCAATGATAATCCCTTCCTGCTTACAGTTGGCAATGACTTTATTGACAAGGTCATTAGAAAGTGGTTCCTTGGTCCGCTTATCCTTCACTAGTTCAATTCCAATTAACAGCCCTTTTCCACGAATGTCCCCTACATATGGATGATCTTGTAAAAGATTCCTTAAATCGTTTAATAGCTGAGCCCCTAAATCTCGAGAACGATCAAATAATTTTTCAGTTTCCATAATCTCGAGATTTTTTAAAGCGAGCGCGCATGCCGCTGGATTCCCGCCAAATGTATTGACGTGACGGAAGTAATCATATTCTTCTGTACCTTTAAATGCTTCGTATATGTCTTTGCGTACCGCCGTTGCAGAAAGAGGCAGATAGGCACTTGTGATCCCTTTTGCCATTGTGATGATATCGGGTTTCACGCCATAGTTCATATACCCGAAAGGCTTACCTGTACGGCCAAACCCGCAAATAACCTCATCAACTATGAGCAGCGCCCCGTGTTTTTCACATACTTCTTTTGCGGCTTTCATATAGCCATCCGGCGGAATGAGGACACCTCCGCCTGTAATAATCGGTTCCATAATCATGGCGGCGATCGTTTCACTTAACTCCCATGTCATCGTCCGATCGATTTCTTTTACCGAGGATAGCTCATTTGGATCGTTGACATTTATATCATCCCGGTAGGAATCAGGTGGTGAGACATGGATAAAGCCTGGTGCAAGCGGTTCGTACTTGTACTTTCGTTGTGCCTGGCCGGTCGCGGCGAGTGCCCCCATCGAATTTCCATGATAGGCACGATAGCGGGAGACGATTTTGTAACGGTTTTGTTCCCCCTTTTGCTGGTGATACTGCCTTACGATTTTAAAAGCCGTTTCATTTGCCTCAGAACCGCTGTTAGAGAAAAAGATAACATACTCATCACCTAACATTTGGTTCAACTTTTCTGCGAGTTTTATGGCTGGAACATGGCTTTGTGAAAGTGGAAAATAGGCCATTTCCTTCAGCTGTTCATAGGCTGCCTCAGCTAATTCGGTCCTTCCATAACCAATATTCACACACCAAAGGCCGGCCATCGCATCTAAATACCGTTTTCCATCAGCATCAGTTACCCATGAGCCCTCTGCCTTTGCTGCAACCAATGTGGCTTTTGGATTATAAGGTTTCATGGAGTGCCAGACATACTTTTCATCCTGTTCCAACAAAGTTTCCTGTGATCGACTCGTTTGAACCATCTTTTTCCCTCCATTACTTGTACTTTTTAATTCTTTAAAACGGACGTATCCTTTTTGTTGCATTCATATATATAGATAAACCTCCTAATTTTTATCTCTTTTTATGAAATTTTCTAATAATATAAACCCTATAAACTCATTTTCTCGTATCCAAAGTATTCATTCATTAGACACAATGTGAAATGAGGCAGGGCATTTCTTGGACAGTATGAGCAACTATCAGCCATTATTCCAATATTTGATATTTAGGATAATTTATACTGGATGGGGAAGATGCTAAATAGTCTTGGACCAGCAGCATAAATTCAATGGCAACTCGTTTTTCATGTTCCATAAAGTCTTCACCGAGAATGCTTTCAAGCTTTTGCAAGCGATGATAAAGTGTCTGCCTGACTATAAAAAGCTTGCTCGCCGCCTCCTGTTTTGAGCCATTGCACTCTAAATAAACCTTTAATGTCTCTAACAACTTGCCATTATATTTCTGATCATATTGAATCACTGGCTGTAAATACTCTGCAGCAAACTCTTGTAGATTGATATGTTTACTCATTTGCGAGATCAACCGATATAAATGCAAATCTTCATAAAAATAATAGTCAGCTTTATTAGACATCTTTTGCTGAATTCGCTGAGTTTCTTTTGCAGTTTGATAACTTTTATGTATTTCATTTAAATTTCCGATAAAACTTCCAGCGGCAATCATTATTTTCGCTGAACATTGTTTTCTAATAAACTCTGATTCAAGTATGGATTCGATTGCTGTTTTCATTCGTTCCTTTACATTCTTCTTGGTCCGGTTGTTTACCAGTATGAACGTTATTTCATTTCTTTTTTCAACAGAAAACACCGTGAAACCATTTTGTTCAAGGACCGAACGAAATAATAGTTTTAAATACGTTACATCTTGAGTAATTTTCTCTTTGAGGGGAATAAGCCTAGTAATTAAGACTACAGCTTCATTGGTTTTTGTTTTGACCCGATTTTGCGCAAAATATTCACTAATGCTTTCGGGGGAATGTTCACCTTCAAGCCAGCCATACAACCACTCAAACTCCTCGACACGCTTTTTTTCTTCAACATACATATCTCGTAATAAATGCTGGGCCAGCGCTGTAGCAGTCCGATCTAAAATCAATACATCGTATTCAGTGATTGGTAGATTTTTAGAATAAATAAATAACTCCGCACATTCTTGCCCAAATAAGAAAATAGGTTGGGAGGCAATGTTTTCACATGGGTCTGTTTTATAGGTCTTGAGCTGGTGAATGACTGTTTTTTGTTCGAGTAGATTGATGTCTGGAATAAATTCATAATCCTCATTTTTCAAACGAAAAATAACTTGTAAATCCAGAGAAGAATACAAACATTTTAGTATATCTTCATAACTTTCAATCGTTAACAGTCGTTTATTTAGGCTTTGGGAGTAATTTTCCAAATCAGATATCTTTTGGTATTGCTGATTAATAATCAGCGAGTGAATATCTTGAGTGATTTGTACAAACGGAACTTCCTTTGAAAAAACGATGATGGGGAAATGATGCTCATTAGCAACTTGTATGACCTCCGCAGGAATCTCTGTGATGTAAGTTCCCATTTCAATACATAATCCTGCAGCTTGGTTATCAAGAAACTCTTTTACCATCGAAACAAATAAGTCCGTATTCTCCCTCCAAGCAATCCCTGTTGAAAGAATAAGTTCATTTCCATTAAGAAGATTACGAATACTCGTGGCCTCGACAACATGAACCCATTTGACAAATCGTTGAATGCCTTTTTCTCCCGCAATAACGTGGGATTGTTCAAAGTTCTTTCGCTTTAAGATATCTGCCACTGTTAAATGGAAATGGTCTTTAATCATTTGGCTCTCCTTAGAAAATATCATCAAAAATATTAGATTAAAAAGGATTGGCCTTGCAACCAATCCTTTCATTTATTTCTAATGAATAATAGGGAAGTATACCTTTATTTCTCTAGGCATGGACTAGCTGGTGTGGTTTTGCTTTAATAATAGACTAGTAAAATACTTACGGGCATTTGCTGTTCCAATCTTAAGTATTTCGGTTATATTTCCGTTTGGGTGGACAAATTCAACGGTGGCCCCGTTTAGATGTTCATTTACACCACTGATCTGATACCCCTTTTGGATAAGAAAATCAATTTTGTCTCTTTCATCTAAAAATTGCTGATAATCTGACATCCAAGCTCCCCCTTTAAATTCATATAATTCTTTTATAATTTTTGGCTGTGTTAAATTGGTCTGTTGATTTCCTCTCCAGGCACTTTGCTTTCCGCGGGCGTTGCGGGGAGCCTCCTCGGCGCTTTTAGCGCCTGCGGGGTCTCCCCTGCCCCGTACTCCCGCAGGAGTCTTCGCGCCTTCCGCTCCAATCAACAGTGTGCCAAAATCAATAATAACCTTAAACAAAGCCTATCTATTAATCATTTTTCCTATCATTATTAGATTGATAATGTTTCGCTTTGGTTGACAAGTGCATTTTTATTATATTTCGCTCGCTTCAAATATTGGCCCGAACCTGGTTTACCTACAAACTGCTTGTCACGGACAACAAATTCCCCACGGGACAATACGGAAACTGGTTCACCAGTGATCTTCATTCCTTCGAATGCGTTATAATCCACAGCCATATGGTGGGTTTCCGCCGAAATTACTCGTTCGATATTCGGATCAAAAATCACAAGGTCTGCATCTGCTCCAACGGCGATTGTCCCTTTTTTCGGGAATAAACCAAATAGCTTTGCACTTCTAGTGGAAGTAATATCGACAAATTGATTTAGACTAATCCGTCCTTTTTTCACTCCCTCAGAGAATAAAACCGACAAACGATCCTCAATAATCGGGCCTCCATTCGGAATTTTAGTAAAATCATCTCTTCCTAAATCTTTCTGCCCTTTAAAATCAAAAGAGCACTGATCGGAGCCGAGAGTTTGCAGTTGACCGCTCTTCAAAGCATTCCATAAAACATCTTGATTCCACTTTTCTCGAAGCGGCGGAGACCAAACGTATTTTGCACCTTCGAAATTCGGTTTCTCTAAGTAGCTTTGATCAAGGACTAAATATTGCGGGCACGTTTCCCCCCAAACATCAAAGCCTTTGCTGCGTGCTTTAGCAATTTGTTCTACTGCATCCGCACAGGAGACATGGACCACATATAGCTGTGAGTTAGCAAGCCCCGTGAAATTTGCGGCACGGCCAGTCGCTTCCCCCTCTAATTCTGGAGGTCTTGTTAAAGCATGGTAAATTGGCTCAGTATTCCCTTCATCAAGGGCTTTCTTGGTTAAGTAATCAATGACATCTCCGTTTTCTGCATGGACCATCACCAAGGCACCGTGTTCTTTTGCGGAAATAAGTGTTTTAAACAAGGTTTCATCATCTGCTTGAAATACATTTTTGTATGCCATAAATACCTTAAAGGAAGTAATACCTTCTTCATTAATTACCTGTGGAAGTTCACCCAGGACATCTTCATTGATTTCTGAAATCATTAAATGGAACCCATAATCAATGACAGCTTTCTCTTTCGATTTATCATGCCAGGTTTGAATAGAATTTTTCAGCGGCTCACCCTTGTTGGTTAAGCAAAAATCAATAACCGTTGTCGTACCCCCGAAGGCAGCTGCAATCGTGCCTGACTCAAAATCATCCTTTGTTACCGTTCCGCCAAAAGGCATGTCGAGGTGAGTGTGTGGATCAATCCCGCCAGGAAAAACAAAACAGCCTTTTGCGTCAATAACTTCAGCACCAATCGCTGATAAATTCGAGCCGATTTGGGTGATCTTGCCATCCTCGATTAATATTTCTCCTTGATATGTGTCAGCAGCGGTAACAATCGTGCCATTTTTGATTATTTTTTTCATCGATAATTCCCTCCGTATCATTTATTTGATAATATCTGCTTTAAATTCGGCTACGCCGCTTAAGGCAGCTTGACGTTCATTCCAAGTCATTGGTGCTAATTCCCTCGTGGCCTCCACCATGTCAATAGCTCCATCAACTGGACAAACAATCGAGCATAAATTACAGCCAACGCAATCTTCTTCACGCACCTTGAGGTAACTCTTCCCATTTTCGTCTGTCAGCATATCGATACATTGGTGCGAAGTATCTTCACAGGCAATGTGGCATTTATTGCAATTAATACAAACATCCTTATTGATTTGAGCAACGATATTGTAGTTTAAATCCAAATTGCCCCAATCAGAGAATCTAGGAACGGATTTCCCAATGATATCAGAAACCGATGCAATCCCTTTGCTATCGAGGTAATGGCTAAGACCTTCAATCATGTCCTCGACAATGCGGAAACCATGGTGCATAGCGGCTGTACAAACTTGTACACCAGTTGCACCCATCAACATAAACTCAACGGCATCCTTCCAGTTAGAAATCCCGCCAATCCCTGAAATTGGAACGTTAATACGTGGATGTCTTGCACATTCTGCCACCATATTCAAAGCAATTGGCTTTACTGCAGGTCCACAATAACCGCCGTGTGCTCCTTTTCCGGCAACATGGGGAATGGTATTCCATGAATCAAGGTCGACTCCCATCAAGCTATTAATCGTATTAATCATAGAAATCGCATCAGCACCACCATTACAAGCCGCTTCGGCCGTCGCTGTTATATCGGTAATATTTGGCGTTAATTTTACAATAACAGGTGTCTTAGCTACTTCCTTCGCCCAATAGGTTTGCCTTTCAACTAAAGCTGGTACCTGACCGGAAGCAGAACCCATGCCACGCTCAGCCATCCCGTGAGGACATCCGAAGTTTAACTCAAGCCCATCCACCCCGACATCCTCAACACGTTTAACAATCTCATGCCACTTTTCTTGCTTCGGTTCCACCATGAGCGAGGCAATAATGGCATGGTTTGGAAATCTCTTTTTCGTTTCATAGATTTCTTTTAAATTAACATCTAACGGTCTGTCAGTTATTAGTTCAATATTATTGAAGCCTGCCACTCTTTGTCCGTTAAAGCTTACAGCAGCAAACCTTGAAGATACATTCAGAATCGGATCGCCCAGCGTTTTCCAAACTGCCCCACCCCACCCTGCTTCAAAGGCTCTCTGTACTTGATAGCCAGAGTTGGTCGGCGGTGCTGACGCAAGCCAGAACGGGTTCGGAGATTTAATCCCTGCAAGATTAGTACGTAAATCAGCCATTTATTTTTCTCCTCTCTATTTTCATTTGAGATATTAGTTTGACATCCCTACGAAGGAAAATTGCTTATGAATCGCATAAGCCACATCTTTACCTTGTTGTGCAGCCGTAACAACCATGGCGTCACCATTGCCTTTTCCAAATACAACATCTCCACAGGCAAATACTTTAGGGTTGGAAGTTTGTAAGGTTTCAGAGTCGACCTTGACTACCCCGCCATTATGATCGATGCCGAACTCTTCAATCAGTTTGAGGTGTCTGGTCTGACCAATTGCTTTCACCACAGCATCGACCGGCAAGACATGCTCTGACCCCTCAATGGCTGTTGGACGTCGGCGACCATCTTTTTCAGGCTCACCAAGTTCCATTTTGATACACTCAATGCCAGTCACCCTACCAGTTTCGTCACCAATAATCCGTTTTGGAGCCGTCAACCAGCGGAATTCCACACCGTCCTGTTTGGCAAATTCATATTCAAAGTCGTAAGCGGTCATTTCTTCTTCCGTTCTTCGATATAAGATTTTGACGTTTTCTGCTCCTAATCGGACAGAACAGGTTGCCCCATCTATCGCGGTATTTCCGGCCCCAATGACAACAACGCGTTTTCCAACAAAATCTTCAGATAACTGACCGCTTTTGGTTGCTTTGACAAATTCAATCGCATCATATACACCCTCTAGGTTTTCACCTTCCACGCCAAGGTTTGGTACATGAGCCATACCTACTGCCAGGATAATATAATCAAAATTTTCCGTGATCTCTTCTACAGAAATATCCTTACCGACAAATGTGTTAGTTCTAATATCGACATTCAATTTCTCAACCTGTTCAACTTCCCAGAAGGAAATTCTTTGCGGTAATCGGAAAGATACAATTCCGTACGTATTTAAACCGCCCGCTTTCTCAGAACCTTCGAAAATTGTAACATCGTATCCTAGCCTTGCCAGTTCTCTAGCAGCGGATAGTCCCGCTGGCCCCCCGCCGATGACAGCCACTGTCCTACCATTGGCTTGACCTGGTTGAAAAAGTGTTTGATTATTTACCATTGCCCAATCAGTAGCATATCTTTGTAAATTACCAATCATAATTGGTTTAGTAGAGTGATTCAGCACGCAAGCACCTTCACATAATTCTTCAGTAGGACATACTCGCGAACAACTTGCACCAACAGGATTGGATGACATGATTGTTTTGGCAGATCCTAATAAGTTTCCTGAAGCAATTTTTTTAATAAAAGTAGGAATATCAATACCTGTCGGACAGGCTTTAATACACGGAGCATCATAACAATAGAGGCAGCGATTGGATTCTTCCACAGCCTCACGGTTTGTAAGCCCACTTTCCACTTCTAGAAAGTTTTTTTCAAGATTAGATAAGGAAATACGCTGCATTTTATCATTCGCCATAAAGAAACCTCCTTCATTTATATACCGATTTTTAAAACTTTTTGAAGGCAGAAAGTTGTCCTGTTTTTTTACTGAGATTAGAATGTAAGCGCTTTATAAATATGATACTACCAAAAAGGGACCAACTCCTTTTGTTCATATATGTATTTTGCAGAAAATTCTGCATCCTAATTTAATTTTACAGACTGTAAATAGGCATTTCACCTGACAATCTGTAAAAGAATGCATGTAATATATTAACCATTATGTAAAAAAGTAAGATGTCTCCTAAGAATGTAGAATCAGAGAGGGTACATTGATGTATGTAAGCATTAAAAGGAATATTGGATAAAGTTTTCATAGAGGGCAGGATTTTTTTGTATTCTTTTCTGATACTTTTTCAATTTAACATAATGATATCAAAAAAAATGTAATATTATATCGAATTGTCAATTTTTCTTACATACTTTATTTGGTGGCCTTGTAGAGTTTGATTACCTGAATTTTACATGTTTAATAGGACTTCCTCTCTCTTATAAAAACAAAATCTTTGATACAGTATGAGTAAAAACTTCTCGACATTTTCTACTACTTAGGAATTCCGGTCTTTTTGAAAAAAAAGTACCCACCGTAAAGGAGGTACACTTAAATCAGATTAATTCAAAAAATATTTAGCTAACTCGACCACCATAGCTCCCATTCTTTCCTTCTCAGGGACCACAATTCTTTCGATTCCCTCATCTTTTAAAGCTGCTTCGGTTACTTTCCCAACCGCACCAGCAACTACCTTTTTATTGAAAGCGGTCACGATATCTGCATAGATATTATGTTCTCTCGCGTATTCAAAAAGCGAGTGGACCTGGGTAGCTGTGGTAAAGCAAACCGCGTCACACTTATTGAACTGCAGTTCATGTATTAACCGAACTACTACCTCTTTATCTGGTGCAATATGCTGATATGGAAGAATTTTTTTTACAGTTGCCCCACGCTCTTCTAAAAATTTTGTTAACGCAGGAGCTGTTTCACCATGGAGTTGAACCATAACTCTTGTTCCCGAGAAATCAACGGTTTCGAGTGCTAGTGCTAATCCTTTTGTTGTTCCATCCACATCGACCACAAGTGGTTTTAGATCATATTTTTTCAGTGCAGAGAGTGTTTTGTATCCTCTCGAGGCGATCTTGGCTTCACGAATATTTTTAAAAAATAAATCACTCAATCCAAGTTTTGCAGCTAAATCCACAAGTGTTTCAAAGCCAATTCCAGTGGTGAAAATCACCCAATCCGCCCCATTTTCCACGAAATCACGTATATCTGGTTCTACTTCTTTCTCTGCTAAAAATACTGTACCTTGAAGGGGTCGAACGAGAGGAACGCCTCCTTGTTTTTCAATTAGTGTACTTATTTCTTCTATCTTTCGTGAACCACAGATAACGACTTTCTTTCCGGTCAAACCCTTTTCCATTGTACATACCTCTCAGACTAATTTTTCTTTTGTGATTTGTTCGATCTTATGGGAAGGATAAACATTCATCCCACTTTTACCAACTTTCGCTACTACTGCCATTGCCGTTGCAACGTTTTTAGCTTCAATGGCTTTATAAGGTCGTAATGGACCAACCATGAGTACATTGATAATGGCACTTGTTTTTGCGGCAATTTTTTCTCCGAAACGAAATTCTTTTCTGTCCCCAAATAAAAGTGATGGCCTAAAAATATGTAGAGATGGTAAACTTAAATTATCTAAAGATTCTTCCACTTCACCCTTTACTCGATTATAAAAAATACTTGATTTAGCATTTGCTCCCATTGCAGTGATAATTAGAAATTTCTCTACCTCACAACTTTTCGCTATTTTAGCTGCCTCGACTGGATATTCATAATCTACTTTTCGAAATGCTTCTTTACTTTTTGCTTTTTTAATGGTCGTTCCTAAACAGCAAAAAACGTCCGTTACCTGAAATAATTCTCGGTATGTATGAAGTTCCTCAAAATTAACAACATGCACTTCACATGTAGGATGATGACTTACAATTGGTCTTCGTACTAACAAATGGATTTTTTCATAGGTTTTTTGTTGGATGAGGATATTTACCAATTCTTTTCCTACTAGTCCAGTAGCACCTAGTATTAGCGCTGTTTTTCTTTTGTTTTCCATATCTAGACTCCTTTTATTCCAACCAACTGCCTTATTAAGATTATTACACAAACTTTGAATTAATAGGTGGATTTTTGTTCAATTATTTTCAGATTGGACATACTTATGAATGTGAATTTTTAATAAGGGAGGAACATATATGCCAAACGATTTTCAATTTAGTAATTTTATTAATGAGGTTTCACTGCAAACAAAAATGGAAAATGTGTGGAGTAATACCTGTGGGTCATGGCAAAATTGCAATGAAGACACCATCCAATCTTTCTTAGCTCAGTGCCTTGATTATAATATTGATCCACAATACTGTATGAGCTGGGTCGAGCAGCATAAGGATATCATACCTGATTGGACGAGTGTATCTCAAACCTCGCTGGGATGGATAAACGAACATACTTCAACAGGTTCGGCAATCTCGATTTCAAAGGAGGATCTTAGTTGAATTTTAGGGAGGGCTACTAATCCCTCCTTTTTCATTTTAGACGGTAAAATCATCTTTTGTAATCTTTTCATTTACCCTAATGAGGATAATTACACTCCTCTGGGAAATGAAAGACAGTTTTATTTACCGTTTAGTGAATTTTTATCTCCATATGGGCAATGAATGACCTGTTCATTTGCCCTAAACATCACAAGTATTCAGTGAATTCTATGGATTAACTCTACTAATCTTTCTAAACCAATAATGAGTCTTGGGGAGGGTCTGCAGTAGAGCTCTTCCTCAAGAATTAGAATTCGATCATCACTTTCATATCCTAGTTTTTCAAATCCTTTACGCTTCATAACAATGCTTTTTTGGATTTTTTCTTTTCTCACTCCTACCCAAGCAAGACAAATAAAATCAGGTTCACGGCATAATACATCCTTCCATTCCGTTTGAACACTTGCTAAATCCACATCCTGAAAAATATTCATTGCTCCAGCAGCCTGAGAAATCTCCGTGAGCCAGTTTCTTTTACCAGGGGTAAAAATTGGCTTTGGCCACCATTCCCAGTACAATTTTGGCTTGTAATATTGATTTGCACTTCTCTGTTTAACTTTATCAAGGCGAAAACGAAATTGCCTTACTGCTTCTACTCCACGTTTATGCTCTCCGAGTGCTTCAGCCGTTATCATTAAGTCATTTTCAATGTCTGTTAGTGATTGCGGATTTAACACAAGGTGTGGAATTCCACGTATCTGTAAAGCTTCCACATTTTTCTCCATCCCTGGAACACTTAAAGATGCAAGGACCAAATCTGGCTTTAATTCTTCAACCAAATCCATATTAATTGACAAATCAGGACCTAATTTAGGCAGACTTTCAATTGAAGCCGGCCAATCGGAAAAATCGTCGACTCCTACCAACAAGTGTGTTAAACCGAGATATTCAATAATTTCTGTATTACTCGGGCATAAGGAAATGACTCGCATCTTTTAATATCTCTCCTCCCTATTTAGCGATTAATCATAAAACGCATGGATATCAATTACTATCCATGCGTCTTTGACCAAGTTTATTTCCGTTCACCTTCGACCGCTTCCACCAACTGAAATAAAAAGCGGTAAATGAGTTGAAATGCCTCACCTATGGTTAACTCTTCCTTGTAATCCTCGACAAAATTTAAGGCGAAATTCAAATTCCATAAGCCGTCATCTTGACTGAACATTAAATCAAATTTCGCTTCATCCCCGTTTAGGAGGCTATTTAAATTTTCCCTTAATGATTTTTCAAATTTCTTTTGCAGCTTTAAACCTAACATAACATCATAGGTCCCAAAGACATCATCTGCTTCTAAAGAAACAGCTTCGACACTTATTAAATCAAACCAATTTGATTCAACGTAAATAAACTCATTTTTATGCTTTTTTAAGTAATCAAGATGCTCATTTAAAAATGCTGATGATTCATTCTTCAACATGTTTTCTGTTTCTTTATCACACCGTTCAATGTATGCGTCAGCGAATCGGATACTCGCATCTTTCTCTGAAAGTTGAAGGTTTCCAGCTAGTTGGTTTTTTTCAGCATAGTCCTTTTCTTCTTTAAAAAGTGTGATTGCCCCTGTCTTTTGATTGGATTGCCTTTCATCTATGTATTGTAGGATATGGTCTTTTATCATCTAAATTGCTCCTCCTTATTTTCACAGTTCCTTATTCTCCTTATTCTACTATAAAATGAAAGGAAACAAAAAATTAGAGGTGACTTTATAGTCACCCCCATTATTTATGATTAATTTTCCGCTAATTTAGCCTTTACATTCTGTGTAGAAGGTTTTACATCCCCTGGATCTTCCGCTTGCTTCGCGCGTTTTATAAATAACGCTAGCACCAATGCAAGACCGGCGATGAAGACTGTAACAAAGAATGCATCATTTATACCCTCTAACATGGCCTTCATTTGAATATCATGCTGCATTTTTAATTGCATTGCTTCTGTAATTTTTACTGACGGATCTGCTGGCATTGCCTTTTTAGCTGCTGCAATCAATTCTGTTGCATGAGATTTCGCACGGTTTGTCATCACTGTGACCAACAATGCCGTACCAATCGCACCAGATACTTGAGACATCGTATTGTTCATCGCTGTACCGTGTGGATAAAAGCGAGCTGGTAACTGGTTCAAACCGTTCGTTGTCACTGGCATGTTAACCATTGACATCCCAAACATACGGATTGTATATAAAATAATTAAATGAGTATATGTTGTTTCAAGTGTTAATTTACTAAACATATAACTTGTTACCACAGTAATCCCTAAACCAATAATGGCTAACGTACGTCCACCAAATTTATCGAATAATTTCCCTGTTATTGGCATCATAATTGCCATTGAAATCGCACCTGGCAGTAACAATAAACCAGCATCTAAAGGAGAAATTCCTCGAATTGTTTGGACATAAATTGGTAAGAGGATCATCCCTGAAAACAACGCCATCGTAACAATCATAGAAATAGCAGATGATAAAGCAAACATTGGGTATTTATAAATCCGGAAGTTAAGAAGTGGTCGTTCTTGACTTAATTGACGAAGGATAAATATTACTAAACAAATAACACCGATTGCGAGGGTACCGTAGACCTCAAGACTATCCCATCCTTTTGTACCTGCTTTACTAAATCCATAAAGAATTCCACCGAATCCAACACTTGATAACACCACAGATAGGAAATCCAAGCGGATATCGACTTTCTCCTTCTTATCTTTAAGTAAGAAAACTCCAAGTAAAACAACAACAATCGCGATTGGTGTGACAAAATGGAAGAGCATTCTCCAGTCATAGTGTTCAATAATCCAGCCCGATAATGTTGGTCCAATGGCTGGAGCAAACATTAACACTAAACCAAAAACCCCCATCGCCATTCCACGTTTTTCAACTGGGAAACTGGTTAACATAACGTTCATTAACAATGGCATCATGATCGCTGACCCTGAAGCCTGAACCATACGACCCGTTAATAATAACGGAAACGCATGTGCAAAACCTGCTAAAATGGTTCCTGCTGTAAACAAAATCATTGCAGCTAAGAATAATTGGCGAACAGAAAATTTTTGAATTAAGTAGGCTGATAAAGGAATGAGAATTCCGTTCACTAACATAAATCCAGTTGTCAGCCATTGAACTGTAGCTGCTTCAATCTCTAAATCCTTCATGATTGAAGGCAATGCTATATTAAGTAATGTGTTATTTAAGAAAGCAATAAAAGCTCCAACCATTAACACGGCAAGGATTCCGTACGGTGGTTTGCTAGTCTTTTTTATGGTTTGATCCATTAAATTTCCCCCTATAATAAATGTTCAAATTTTTATACCCCTGTTTCACACTTACATAATAATATACGCTCAGTTCAACTTTTGCAATTAAAAAAACCTGAAAAATTATGGGTTTGTAATCATGTATTAAATAATGTACTATATTTTTATACTATTAGTACAATTTGAAATAAGTGGTGATTTTATGAATGACCGAAAACTGCATGTGGTAAATATGGCTCATCAATTATTTATCGAAAAAGGATTTCAAGCAACATCTATTCAAGATATTTTAGACTATAGCGGGATTTCCAAAGGAACATTTTATAATTATTTTTCGTCTAAAAGCGAATTATTAATCGCTATTTATAAAACAATTTATAAGAAACTAGAAAAAGATCGGAATGATTTATTAATCGGACAAAACCCTTCTAGTATTGAGATTTTCATTAAGCAAGTGGAATTACAAATGATTTCTAATAGGAAAAATAAATTACTTGCCTTATACGAGGAGGTATTAGCCTCTAATGACGCAGATCTCAAACAATACATCAAACGGGCGCGTTTAAATTCGCTTCGTTGGTATTACAATCGGTTTATCGACATCTTCGGCGAAGACAAAAAACCATTCCTCTTAGACTGTGCGATTATGTTTCAAGGAATAATCCAATATAATATTCAATACAATCGATTGGCCCATGAATCGGGTGAAAAAGTAAGTAGTGTGGTCCGATACTGCGTCGCGCGAATGGTTAAAATGGTTGATGAAGTGGCTGAATCAGGGGACCAATTAATCGAACCTAAAACTTTAGAAAAATGGGTCCCTGATTGTCCAAAAAACAATCATGAGATATTAACCCAGTTGACGAAATTAGCCTTAACAATAAGGGCGTCAATAACGAAGAGTATTAAGGATTTAAGTGAGCAAAACAAATACCATGAACTTTTAGATTTTATACAAGAAGAAATTATCCATACAAGATCCCCAAGAAAGTTTCTTATTCAAAGTGCTCTTCTATCTTTAAAGCAGAATCCTGCTTCACTTTGGAAAAAAGAACTTGAGCAGCTTAATGAACTGATTGAGGCTTTTTATAGTTCTAGTGAGTCGGAAGACATAAACCCCTAATCTAAGGATTAGGGGTTTATGTATGTAAGGCTTTTATTATTTGAAAAGCGTTGTTGAATTTCCCAAATAAAATAATTCCTCGAATATTGTTTTACAACTACGATTGCATCTTCACCATTTTTTGTAAATATAAGCCCTGATCCCATCTGTTCTTGAAACTTCCACCCTTTTGATTTCATATATTTTTTTACAACATTATAATGGCTATTTCCGTTACTTTCTGATAAGTATTTACTTCGTTTCTCAGTTTTTGAGAAAAGTTCAAATTCAGAATCAGATAAGTGAAGCTTTATAGCAGAAATCATTAATGGGATGGGATTCCCCTCCTGAAAAAGTGCAGAACCAAAACTACTGACAACTAGTACAGATCCTATGACCGAAACGATCACAAATGTAATCGCAATTTTTCTAATCCACTCCACCCGTTCGCCTCCCTATATAACTCGTTATATAATTTGACGAAGGATGGATAATTTTGGTTTCGGATAGAAATATTACATTTTTGTTAAAATAGTTTTTAGGATGGACGGCTAATATTAAAATTTCCGATAAAATAGGATATTTTTTAAAGGTAAAGTTGTAAGAATAGGGGGATCATAACAGACATGACCAACGCAGAGGTAATCATAGCAATACTCCCCATGACCCCCTCTATTTCTCCCCATTCAAAGGCACGGTTGGCACCAATTGCTTGAGCAGATGTTCCTAACGCTAACCCCTTAGCAATTCTACTTCTAATCCGAGTTACATTTAAAAGAAAGGGACCAATCATTAATGAAAATATCGCAGATATACAGACAAATAAAATCGTCAGTGACGGAATCCCTCCTAATGTCTGGGATACTGATAAAGCAATTGGAGCAGTGACCGATTTTGGAATAAGAGACAACATTATTTCCTTATTCATGTGCAAAAACTTCGTCAACAAGATTATTGAAATTACACCCGTCAATGTACCAGGCATGACCGCCCAGAAAATAATCAGGAAATTTTTCTTAATAATTCTCACATGTTTATATAAGGGAACTGCCAGTGACACGGTGGCAGTTCCTAATAAAAGGGAGAATAATCCTGTTCCAGATGAATATTGGGCCACTTGTACATGAGAAAGTGTCAATAAACACATGATGAACACTGTTACCGTATATAACGGATTTAACCATGGCTTTTTATAAGCTTTAAATACCTTATTCCCTGCTGCATAACTTATAACAGTTATGCCGGTACACAACAATATATTAGAGATTATTATTCCCATTTTGTTTCCTCCATTTCCTTTTCGTTTCTAAATACTCAGCAATAAAAGCTGTCACAAGAAGAACAACCAAGCTGCTTGCTGCTAGGATGATAGCTAATTTGATTCCTTCAACTCTAAAAATCCCTGCAAAATGCCATACACCTATTATGAAAGGAATAAATAAAAGTGTTATATGTTTAATATGCAGCTGGGCTGCTGTTTCGACCCATTGGAGCTTACATAAACCCGACACCAATGCAATAAATAAAAGTACCATTCCAACAATACTTCCAGGGACAGGAAGTTCAAGCCAAGTAACGATCCTTGTTCCAGTTAAATATATAACCAATATTGTGAGAAACTGAGCAATAGTCCGAACCATTCGGCTCCCCCCTGTTTTAAATTTAACCACCCATTTTTTTTTATGGGTTCACAATTAATTTCTCTAACGTCAGTATTACACAACTATTTGAGTTTTTCTGTATACATGGAATAATTTCTAACATGAATTTTATTAAAGCGATTTAATTGTTGTTAGATAAACTTCCTTTTACTTCCGTGTTCTCGATGATTAATAAAAAACCGATTCCACGTAGTAGGAATCGGCTAAAAACTAAATATTTGACTAACTATTAAAGAAAGGTTTTAGGCATGACTACAGCGACGACCTCGCCACGAGCACAGAGAATATCATTCGCATACACTTCTGTCTCAACCTTAAACTTTTTAGGATGTATTTCATGGACACTGCCGATTGCTTTTAAAGGAATCCCATGTGGAGTGGGCTTGAGAAAGTTCACATTTAGTGAAGCCGTCACGAATCTTGGGGGCTCTGTACCATCACCCGCTTCATGTCCATTTTTACGATGGAGTGCCAATGAAGCAGACCCTGTTCCATGACAATCTATTAATGAGGCAACAATGCCGCCATAAACAAAACCAGGAAGCGCTAAATGTTCTTTTTCTGGTGTAAAAATAGTTACAGTCTGATCACCCTGCCAGCCAGTCCGAAAATGATGTCCCTCTTCGTTCAATCGACCACAGCCATAACACCAGGCAAAATCATCCGGATACTCATCTTGAATTGCGTTTACAACCTTATCTTCCATTAAACTTCTCCCCCTTAAAAGAAAACGCTTTCATTCACATAATAGCACTGAAAAAATTATTAGGTCAACCAATTAACTAAAAATTTGAAATATGAACTATTTTCACATGGTGCCTGACACCAACAGTCCTAAAATTAATCCGGAAAGTAGTAAAGTATGTTTAATTTTTAATAGAAGGAATAGAGCAGTCATATCAATAAGGTTTATAGAAAGACCCCTTGTGTTACAAGAGGTCTTCAAACTCATTTAAAACTATTCAAACAACTTAAATGACTACCCAATGGTTTGCTTCTGGTTTAACTGATCCATGAAAATCCCAACAAACTTTCGGCACCGATCGATGTCCTTCATTTGTAAATTCACCTCAATCTTAAGGGTGACAATAAATTTGGTGTGAACGTACAACATATCTCTAAATTCATCAACAGCGCCGCAAAACTTCGGATAGCCACTATCTCCTGTGCCTACGATTCCCGTTAGGAGTCTTTTCACCTTCATTGTTTCAAAGGCACGATATAATTCCATCATTTCTTGAGGAATTTCCCCATTTCCCCAGGTATAGGTTCCAATCACAACGGCCTCGTAGTTGATTAGGTCTCTAATTTGAAATTCTTCTATCCGATAAAGAGTGACATCAATCTGTTCTACTAAAAATAACTTCCAAATTAAATGAACAACTTCTTCTGTATTTCCTGTTTTAGAAGAATATATGATAGCAACTTTCATAATTCATCGAAACCGTTGGATTGTGTAACCTTTGCATAGGTCCTCGACTTCTGCTCAAAGAAATCGGATTTTGTTTCATTCATCATTTCATCACTGAAAACATGGATCCACGGCATCGGGTTATCTCTCTCTTTAAATAAGTTCTGTAATCCAAGCTGCCGGAGCCGCTTATTGGCAAGATATTCGGTATATTTTTCATATTCGTCCAAGTTAATACCTTCTATATCCTTCAAAATGACATGGGCCCATTCCTTTTCCAGCTGGACTGCTTGTTCTACCGATTTATACACATAATCCATATTCGCTTCAGTATACAACTCCGGGTTTTCTGATAAGAGTATCCGGAGAAACTGTGCCATAAAATATGCATGCTGCATTTCATCTCGTTGTATATAACTAATCATCGTACTGGTCTTAAGCATTTTTTGCTGACGGGCAAGGTGATAGAAAAAAGCAAAACCAGCATAAAAATAGATACCCTCAAGATTTATAGAATTCACTCCAAGTTGAAATAAATTTTGAGGTGTTGGATTCTTTCTGAAACTTTCATAAGCATCTAAGATCATGTCGTTTCTTTTTCGGACAAGGGGATCATTTTTTGCTTGATTGAACCTTTCTTTTTGTTCATGGATTGGTACAAGAGAACTTAATATGTAGGAATAGGATTCATTATGCACCGCTTCCTGCTGAGCGATCACCGCAAAGATTGCTTTAAAACTAGAATCCGTCACATAGTCCATCACTTGAAACATGGTAGGTGTTTGCAGGCTATCTAATGAAGCAAGTTGTGTATTAATTCGTAAGAAAACATCTTGTTCTGTTGCACTAAGAAGATCCCACTGTTTAATATCATCTTGCATATTAATTTCTTGTGCTTTCCAAAAATTTGATAACAATGTTTGATATAAATCGTAGATCTGCGGGTAAGCAATATCATTCCAGTTGAGCAATCCAGATGATTGTCCGTTAATAATTCCAGTGGATTTATTAGGAAAATCAGGGTTTAGCAATTTAATTCTAGGCAGTGGTATGTGAATATCCATATAAATATTTCCTCCGATCGATGTTAATAGTAGTTAACTGTGGCATGCCTCACATTCTTCAATTTCAGTTTGGGAAGTGCTTCTGACATAATAAGTGGTCTTTAAACCTTGCTTCCAAGCTTCCATATGAAGGTTTAGCAAGTCTTTTGCCTTTATATCGTGCCTTACATAGAGGTTAAAGCTAATACCTTGGTCAATATGGCGACCTCGTGCGGCATTCTGTTTAATGCTCCATATTTGATCTAATTCATGTCTCGAACGACGATAATATTCGTATGTTCTATGATTTAAATCAGGTGCAGTCACTTTAAATTTAAAGTTCTTCTTTTCCTCTGCAAATTCAACTGAATAGATGGGATCGATTCCATCTGTGGAACCTCCTATTTTCGCCGTTGAGGAGTTGGGTGCAATCGCCATCAACCAACCATTCCGGATCCCGTGAATTGAAAGATCCCTCTTCAGCTGATTCCACCTATTTGATTGGTAACCTTTCCGTTCAAAATACTCTCCAGTATGCCATTCAGAACCACTAAACTGGCTATAAGCCCCCTTCTCCTTAGCCAGCTCCATTGACGAACTGATAGTATGGAACGCAATTTCCTCATACAAACGATCTGCATAATTTACCGCCTCATCGGATTCCCAGTACATCCCTTTTAGTGCTAATAAGTGGTGCCAGCCAAACGTCCCTAGCCCAATTGCTCTGTACTTTTTATTCGTAATCTGCGCCTGTCCAACCGTTATGGTATTTAAATCAATCACGTTATCGAGCATTCTTACCTGAATACGAATGAGACGTTCTAAGACATTCGCCGGTACTGCTTTTGCTAGATTAATAGAAGATAAATTGCAAACAACGAAATCTCCTGGTTTCCGAATAATCACGATATCGCCATCAGTATTCTGGTATTCGTTCACAATCGTTGTAGCGGACATATTTTGAGCTATTTCTGTACAAAGATTACTGCAAAAAATGGATGTTCGACCTTTACCCAATACATGCTTATTTGGATTTTGTCTGTTTACTTCATCACGATAAAACATGTACGGGGTGCCTGTCTCTAATTGAGCAACCATGATCCGTGTCATGATATCCATGGCACGGTAAGTTTTGCGAGGTAGAAGCGGGTTAGCTGCGGCCTCTTCATATTTTTCGGTAAAATATTTAACATCTGTTTCATCATAAAAGTCCTCTAGTCCAAGCGGATTCCCCTGTTCATCCTTCCAGCCCATCATTTGTTTTACTTGATGAGGACAAAATGTATGCCACTGTCCAATACTTCTACCGTGCTCATCTTTCACTTCCAACTTTTTCATAAAGAGGTCTGGTATGGAAACACCTGTGAAAATATCATGGGCTTTACGGCGTTCATCCCCATTATTTGTTTTCAAGTCAAGAAACCCGTTCATGATATCTTTATGGAACAAATCAAGGTACACAGCAATGGCCCCTTGACGTTGACCTAACTGATCAACACTGACAGCTGTATCATTTACCAATTTTATCCACGGAACCACACCAGATGAGTTTCCTTTAAATCTCTTAATATCGGAACCTAGGGCGCGAACTTTACCATAATAGATTCCAATTCCTCCGCCATCTTTACTTAACCGGGCAATATCCCAATTATTTAAATAAATGCCATCAAGTGAGTCATCTACTGTATCAATAAAGCAGGAAGAAAGCTGCCCAAAGCTTTTCCCCGCATTTGCTAGAGTCGGTGTTGCAACCGTCATATATAAATGACTTAATGCCCAATATGCTTCCTTCACAAGATTCAGGCGTATTGACTGCTTTTCATTCCTCATGATGGTCATCGCGATAATCATGAACCGTTCCTGGGGAAGCTCATAAGCATTTCGATTATAATCTTGAGCAAGATAGCGATCTGCAAGTAAAAATAACCCTATGTAATTAAATAATAAATCTTGTTCTGGTTTTATCTCTTTCCCCAGCTGGTCGATTTCATCCTTACTATATAAGTTTAAAAGATCATTAGAATAGATCCCTATTTCCGTTAAATCCTTTATCAAGTTATAAAAGTCTCCATATTTTAGAGAACGATCATATCCGCGACTTTTGGCAGCCCTACCATATAGTTCATTCAGATATAAACGGGAAGCGACAAATGTCCAATCCGGCTGGTCCATTGCGATTTGATTCACTGCATATACTAGAGCTTGTTGATTTGCTTCTAGCTCTGTTACATCAAGTTGACTTAGTTTGTTTCTAAGTTCCATTGTATTAATCTGATATTTATCTGAAACTTGTTCTATAGATTCTAAAACGTAATTATGTTCAGATTGCAGTTCCTCAATTTTCATTTCATTTCCCCCTATAATAAAAAAATCCGCTCAACGGGAATTGAGCGGATGAAACGATAACATTACAAAAGGAAATAATTAACTATCCATGCCTCCTGTCGCCACCGTTCATCTTCTCAATCCCCGAAGAAGTTGAAACATCTTAAGAAAGACAGGTCTCCTGACTCATGCTTCTATCTACTTTGAACCCTTCCCATATAAGTACCTAATAGATTAGACAATCTTATACAGTGGTTTGTTCATTTCGTCAGCATTTACAGTTGCGGGGGCAGCTCTGGATTTACACCAGATTCCCTATTAAGCCACAATGGGCATCTTCTCTTAAGGCTAACACAATATATAGTTGTTTTTTTAAAAATAAAAACAATATGTAGTGAATCAATGTTATTAATAATAGTATAGTCTTTATGATATTTCAAGTCTATTATTTTTTTAAAATGAAACTAATTTGATTGAATATCCGTATATGAAGAAAGACCAAATTGAAAAGAGGCATTTTTATGGGGAACATTATTCTATTTACATTGATTATTGGGATAGCTGCTGCACTTGTTCTAATCCCTATTTTTAAACATGATAAAGAAAGTAAAAAAGAGGGAAAAAAACTCAAAATCGGCTTGTTCATTGCACTTGTTTTGATTCTCATGCTAGCGGTGTTTGTATTCTATTATTTTACTAATTTTGATCGAAATTTCACCTCGGTATGGCCGTTAGCTATTATACTAACCGCTGCTGGCGCCATTCTTGCCAAAGGCACCGAAAGAATAGTTAAAGGAATTCTCTTCCTTGCAAGTCTAGGCCTTGGAATTTATTTCTTAACCGCATTTATCTTTAATGCTGATCAAAAGTATGAAGTTGCCAAGATGGATGAAAAGGTAGAAATTCAAACTTTTGATGAGAAAGAAACACCTGCCAGTGTTCCACCGCAGTTTGCACGCAATAAAATGAAAAAAGCGTTTGGACAAGTTCCGAACACAAGCTATTATGAGCTTGGGAACCTGCAAATTCAAAAGCTGAACGATGACTATGTATATATTGCACCTGTGGAGTTTTCCGGATTTTTTAAATGGTGGAAAGGAAACAGTACACCTGGTTACTTTACCTTAAGTGCAACGGATTCTAGTGCGAATCCTAAATTCATCAAATCAGAAATGATATTTACCCCTTCCTCTTATTTTAATAAAAATATTGAGCGGCATATTCGTATGAAATATCCGAAGAAAATTTTCTTTGGCGATGTTCAACTAGAAATTGACGAGAATGGAAAACCCTTTTACATCCGTACTTATGGGGAATTTATTTCCGCACGCAATGGCTTTACAGCTAAAGGTCTGGTCGTTGTCGATTCTAAGAATGGAGCAATGAAAGATTATCCATTAGCAGATGTTCCGGAATTTATCGATGGCGCAGTTTCACCTGAAGCTGTTAGTTTGCAAAACAGCTACTACGGGAATCTTGTTCATGGATTTTGGAATAGTGTCTTCGGTAAATCTGACGTGAAACTTCCATCAGATGAAGGCACGGAGTCAAATGTAAGTCCCATCTTTGATGAAAATGGAACGATGTACTATTTTACAGATTTCACTAGCCCGAAAGAAGGCGTCGATTCCATGCTCGGGTACTCGCTGACCAACTCACGGACAGGAAAAGCAACATTTTATACCGGAAATCCCGAACAATCTTATATGGATTCCCAAGGAGCTCTGCAAATCATTGAAAAGAAATTTATTGAAAAGAAATGGCTTGGCCAAATGCCGATTCTCTACAATTTTTATGGTGAAGCCAGTTGGTTAACACCTGTATTAGACTCAAATGGTTTTCTGCAAAATTACTTTATCGTGTCTGCAGCGAATCCAGAAATCTCCGTATACGCCAGCACTCCCAATGAGGCCCTTAAGCAATATAAAACCGCCTTACAAAGGGGCAAAGGCACGGTAGACGGAAGTTCAAAAGCACAAGAAAAACAAATCACCGGTACAGTGATGAGAGTCTATAAGGAGAAAAACGGAGATTTCACCATTGTCTCCTTCTTATTAAACAACCGCCAAAACTTTATCATTTCTTCCGAAAAGGCTCCACTCGCTATCTACCTTAAAGAAGGGGATAAAGTTAACATTCGCTACCTCGACACAGGCGAAGACTTCCTTCCTGCCAAAGAGTTAGCAATCGAAGCCTTACAATAGGGAAACAAAAATAGGGTGTCAGGCACCAATTGGTGCCTGACACCCTATTTCTCTTTACTGAACCTTTTGAATACGATTTTGAATGCGATAAGTGAACGGTTTAGGCTGGGCTGAGATAAAGTTGACTAACGCATCCAGGTCATTAGGACCGACTTCTTTGTTTTGAGCTTGGGTAAATACAGTAAATCCGTCCCCGCCCCCAGAGAGGAAAATATTCGCTGTCACAGTATAAGATTTATTTGGATCGATTTCTGTGCCATCTGGCAGCTTAATACTCACGATCCTTTGTCCGATTGGTTTATTCGCATCCCAAGAATACGTTAAACCAGAAATTTGCAGCATGTTTGTCTTGGTTGGACTCCATTGCTGCTTAAGCAAGTCACGAATCTGCTGCCCGGTCATCGTCATTTTGACAAGGTCATTATTAAAGGGCTGAACGGTGTAAACTTCTCCCCAAGTTATTTCGCCAGGATCTATGTCAGCACGAATTCCACCAGGATTCATAAAGGCAAATTCCGTTTTTAGCGCATTTCTTTGTGCATCGGCAATGAAACTCCCAAGGACAGACTCTCCATTCTCATTTTGTTTAGCTGTTAAACTTTCAGCTGTAGAGCCGATCACCCGATTAACGATGGGTTCCACTTTTGCTTCATAGCCCTCAATCATTTGTTTAATCTCTGGATCGGGCTTCATCCCCTCCTGGAACGTGGTGACAATCTCTGCTGATTTTGAGACTATCTCTTTTGTTTTTGGATCAATCTCAATATCCACATCTGAAAACGCGGTGCCATAGGAATAGGATTGAACCACTAACTTATTATTGATCGTTGCATTCATATGGGCGTGATTATGTCCGCCAAAAATAATATCCACTTCATCGTCAACCCGATTGGCAATATCCACCAGCTGCCCAGTTGGATTCTCTCCATTTGGACCGGAAGTACCTGGGTTATGGGCTAAAACAATGATTGATTTTACACCTTGTTTTTTCAATTCCGCTACATTCCGATTGATTGCTTCTACTTCATCAGTGAACTTTAATCCGGCCACTCCACTTGGGATAACTACTGTTGGCGTCTCGGTAGTAACAACACCAATAAAGCCAATCGGCATTCCATTTACTTTGATCACTTGGTATGGCGGCAGGATTGTTTTTCCTGTTTTTTCATCGATTACATTCGCAACAATCCAAGGAAAATTTGAGCCGGCAAATTTGCCGGTTTTCGGATGTGATCCACCCTTAATCAGGCGGAGCAGTTCCATTACCCCTTCATCAAATTCATGATTACCAACAGTTCCGATATCAAAACCAAGTTTATTCAAGATTTCAATCGTCGGTTCATCCTGTAAAAGGGCAGAAACTGGCGGACTAGCTCCAACCATGTCACCGTTTTGAATCAACAGTGTATTTTTGTTTTCTGCTTCACGCTGTTTTAAATAGGCGGCTAAATAATCTACCCGTCCAGCTGGTTTTCCGTTAACATTCCGAGTTACATTTAATTGTCCGTGCAAATCATTAATTCCTAACAATTGAATCGGAATGAATCGATTATTCGCTGCAGGCGCTTTTTTCTTAGGATTTTTCGTTTCTGGACGATTAGATTTATGCCCATGGTAGTCTTTTGATAAGCCTTGATTCTTTGCTTCTGTTGGCTTTTGTCTGCTAGCATCAACAGACTGGGATTGACGTACCATTTGATCTTGGTGTTCTGATTCTTTAAGGTTACTAGCTGCCACACTTAGATTTCCAAAGCCCCCGATTAAAATTACGAGAGTTAACGAAATAAATGCTTTTTTCAACCAATCCATGCGTGCAAATCCTCCCACTATTTAATGAATGAACCATGGTATTTTTTGTATTCAATGGAAGGAATATGTACCTCTACATATCATAATTAGAAAAAGCCCACTATTATGCTTCAACTTCATTGTTGAAGACAAAATAGTGGGCTTTTTAAATCGTATTAATGTCATTAAACGACCATCAATTCTGATAGTTTATTTGCGTAATTGATGACAAACTTTTCAATTTTCTTTGTATCGTTTGGGTGAAACATATGCCCAGAATTCTCATACCAAACCAATTCTTTGCCAAGCGGAGCATCAAGTTCCTGAAAAAATTGCTCAACTGGTCTACCGTATACATGAATATCTTTTGCCCCATGTAAAAAGGCCAGAGGGACTTCTATTCTTTTTGTTCTTTTAAAATCAACATGTGCAAAATCATCCACTAATGCTTGGGTGTAGGTTAGTTTGTAGGAACTATAAAGTGTATGGAAGATATCTTTCATGGAGTATTCTGAACTATTTAAGAAAAGCTTTAAGCTGCCAAGGATGCCTGGGTGCTTCACGGTTTTACTTTCATAAACCATCGAATTATATTTTATCAGTTGCCTGCGGAAATCTGTCCATTGTTTCAATAACAAATATGGCGGGCGGCCTAATTCCTCTAATTTCTTCAGTGTTTTCCAATCTTTCGCTTTTTCGGCCTGAGCGTTTAACCAATCAAAACAAATCTGATCATTCTCCTGCCAATTGATAATTTGCGATATGCCAAAATATGCGTGAAGTTTTTCTGGATACCTGGATACGATCGATAAACCGATAATCGTCCCCCAAGAATGGCCTGCTAAATAAACCTTTTCTTTTTTAAACCGACTTCTTAAGATATCGATTAAGTCATGACAATCCTGTATATATTGCTCAACTCGAAAGGACTCTTTAGGTGTATTTTTATGATAGGTTTTTCCAGCCCCCCGTTGGTCCCAAAACACCACCACGAAATGTTTAATAAGCTCCTTTGTAGAAATAGAAACAGCATAATCTTGACCTCTTGAAACAACGCCCGGAACCGGCATACAGGGGCCGCCATGGAGAAACAACAACAAAGGCTTCGTTCCATCATTTCCCTGAATCAGAACAGAATGCTCTACTCCACCCAAGTTTATCTTGTCAACCAAGTCAATTCCCTCATCAGCAATCGTAAACTCTCGCTTCGAAAACAACCCCATAATTCACTCCCCCCTCTATTTATGTAGTAAATGCGCGTGGTGTCAGGCACCATGTTATTGTTTCGCGATCAGAGCTTGGAAGGCTGCTGATGTTCTTACTTCGATGGTTAAGGCTCCTTTTTTGTAGATGGATTGGATAATAAAAGGTGCACCTGTCGTATTTTGAAATTTGAAGTCTGGGCCGCCAAAGGAGACGGTGGCATCTCTGCCCGCAGGGACATAACCTACTGACAAGGAATGGTGATGTTTTTCAATATAACTAACACCTAATTGGTCCACTGAATTATACAGAGTGGAAGAAGTCTGGCAAATCCCCCCGCCAATACCATCGACTAATTGTTTATTCACGATTTCCTTTGCTTTTTGATATCCATGTTCGGCATCACTTGGCCCAACTGTCGTGTTAAAAGAGAAAATATCGCCGCTTCCCACAATAACATTATGGATTGCCTCTGCTGACAATTTGATATTTTTCGACCTTCCCACTACCCCACTGTTAAATCTGGTGGTATAGGTTGCAACGACTTCTTCCCCTAAATGCTTCACATCTTCCGGCTTATACCTGCTCTCGGTCACATAAAGAGGCAGTTCCACATCTCCTCCCGCTTCCGATGCAGTTAACACCCTTTCAACCAACTCAGATTCTTCTAAAATAACTCTTGGTTTCCCTTTTATGATTTGACCGTTTGAATCGATCTTATCGAGGACCATTCGTTGGTCATAGCCAGGGGTAGTTTCCGTTCCTCTTGCCAAGTCCTTTGCCCACTTTTCTAGTTCCTTTTTATACGCTTCGTTATTAGTTCCAAACCCCATGTCGACTGGAAGAAAGGTTTTGATAATCGATTTCGTATTGGGGTCCATTACATTAACTGTAATAGGTTTTGGTTCTTCTTCCTTTTGGGGTTCTCCTTGAGGTATTTGAACCGAATTTTGCTTTGGTTCTGTAACTTTTTCTTCAACCGCTTTTTCTTTCACTGATTTTTCTGTACAACCGGCCAATCCTAAAAAACTACAACTGACTAAAACTACAATTAACCACGAGCTTTTTTTCATTTCCCCAACCTCTTATCCAATATTTTCATGCTTGATTTTGAACTTCCAAATGAATTCCATTCATTCTCCGATTTTATTCGCGATAACCTGTCAATATGATAAATAAGTGTTTTCAAACATGAAAAAAGCCCCTATTAATTAGGAGCTATTTATCATAAGAAATTATTTAATTTTCTGTATACTTGTTTATCTAATATTACTTTTCATTATAGGCTGAATCACTTTTGGTTCAGTTATAGTAAGTTCATTTTTCTTATAGGCATGCCAATAGGCCATTGCGATAAATACTGATCCGCCCACCGCATTTCCTAGAAAAACAGGGATAAAATTCTCTAAATAGGCTAACCAAGTAAAATGGCCTGCAAAAATCGCCGCAGGAATCACAAACATATTAGCAACCACGTGTTGAAAACCAATCGCGACAAAAGCCATCGTCGGAAACCAAATACCGGTAATTTTTCCGACCATATCATTTGCTCCATATGAAAGCCATACAGCCGCAGCCACGAGCCAATTACAGCCGATCCCTGAAATGAAAGCTTGGAGAAAAGTGGCTTCTAATTTATGGTCAGCAATACTAATCGTTCTTTCCAAAAATGGTCCTGTTTCCGTGAGTCCAACCAAATGTCCAAAAAAGTAAGCCACAAATATGGCCCCGACAAAGTTACTAAACGTTACAAGGAACCAATTATAAATAACCTTCCTGGTGCTAATTTTATTTGCCATCCTTGCTATTGGAACTGCCATCATATTCCCAGTTAACAATTCTCCACCAGCTAACAAGGTAAGGACAAGACCAATTGGAAAGACAGAGGCACCAATCAAGCTGCTTAATCCTTCTATATTTCCTGTAAGAGTTGCTGTTACACGGATGAAGAGTAAATAACCTAAAGCAATAAAGGCTCCTGCCTCAAAACCCAGGATCAATGTTCGTAGCAGCAGGTAATTTGCCTTTTTCACTCCATTCTCAATGGTAATTTCCATAATTTTTTCGGGTTTACTGTACCCCATCAGAAGGACTCCTTTTAAATAAACTAGATTCTTTTAGATTGTGAAATATTTAACATATTTATTTTATAACAAATTCTTCTAAAATCCTGTGAAAATTTCTTTAACTATTTTTTAGCGCTTACATTTATCTTTGTATTCTTGCTTTTATACTCAAAATTACTTACTTCCCTCTTTTAATAGAGGTATACTGATATGGAGATAGGAATAATAAATCCAACTCATTTCGCCACACTTTAAAAAAATAACAACCTTTACACCATCAGAATATCGTCAAATGAACAGAATTGAATAAAGAAAAGAGGCTTTATTATGGATAGAAAAATCATTTATTGGAGTTTATTTGTTCATGGCCCATGGGAAATGTATCTTGCAGCAACAACCCAAGGACTTTGTTATGTTGGATCAGACCATAAGGGCTTTGAGGAATTAAGGGACTGGGTGCAGAAAAAGTTCCCTCAGCACCAATTGGAACCAGACGATCAACGAATGCACATATATGCTGACCAATTCGCTGAATATTTTCAAGGAAAAAGGACGAAGTTTACTTTTCCAACCGATTTTTATGGAACTCCTTTTCAACAATCTGTTTGGAACGCATTAAATGAAATTCCTTACGGGTCTACCCATACTTACTCGGAAATCGCAGAAATCCTTCAAAAACCTAAGTCAGTTCGTGCAGTGGCCTCTGCCATCGGGGCCAACCCAATCTTAATTACGGTTCCCTGCCATCGGGTGATTGGAAAGAACGGAAAACTCACTGGATTTCGTGGCGGTTTGGAGATGAAGGAAAAACTGTTGGATTTGGAAAAAGCGCCTTCGAACGCGAAGGGATAAAAAAGAATGGCTGGAAGTAATCTTCGAGCCATTCTTTTTATATAATATTCTGTTACATTCAAGGGCAAAAAATATTATTTTAAATACGATTTTGATACATAACCTGTCGTTTTACCATATTTGATTTTATACCATGATCCTGTTGTGGAAACTATCGTTACGGTTTGATTTTTCTTTAACGATCCAATCACTTTGCCTTTAGTGGAGGCTGAGCTGCGGACATTCAGTCGAGTTACAGTCACTTTTCCCGTTTTCATTTTGACAACTTTTTTAACTTCGAAACTAGTTGTCACGCTCGAACGATTTTTACTTGTGTCCGTCGCAGATATTACAACCGAATATTTCCCATTACCTAATGATTTTGTATTGTATTCCTGATTAATGGTCCCTGCTTTTGTTTGGATATCTTTTTTCAAGTAGCTAAGGATTTTACCGGAATTGTTTTTAATATACAACGTTACCTTTGCGTTTTCGTTAGTTTTAAAAGTAATGTGGGCTTTATTATTTTTGTTATCTATGCTTGCTTTAACGCCACTGAATTTAGGTGCGGTCTTGTCTTTTTTTACCTCAAAAGATGGCAATGTCGAAGATCGATTATTACTCAAATCAACGGCAATAATTCCTGCATAATATTTTCCGTTAGCTAAAGAATAACTGTTATATTCTTTGGTAATCGTCCCTGCTCCTGTTAGTGCATCTTTTAATAAATAGGTGAAAATCTTGCCTTTGCTGTCCTTAAGATAAACTGTTACTTTTGCCTTTTCGTTCGTCTTAAAGCTAACAAATGTTTTATTTTTCAAATGATCGACATTTACTTTGACTTCACTAATCGTTGGAGCAGTTTGGTCTATAACTGGAGTCTTTGGCGTTTCCTGAACCGGTTTAACTGCCGCTAGTTCTTCAGTTGTACTAGTTTTCTGTTCTGATGGTTCTGGTTGTTCTGTGGTATCTGCTGCTTTCTGTTCGGTTGGTTCAGCTGGAGCTTCTACAACAGGCACAGGTCTGTCGCCGTACTCTCTTACAATGGATGCACCATCGTAATAAAAGGCAAGAATCTGATTGTATTTTTGGCCTGCTTCGGCACGATTCTGTGCACCCCATTGACTTAATCCAACACCATGGCCGTCACCCAATCCGGAAACTGTAATGGTTCCGTCCTTATCCGCGATGTTTGAAACAAGATAACTCAACATCATCCGATTGCCGACCATTGCACGAATCTGTGAGGCTGCTACATTTTTATATTCTAATTTTTGCGGGATATAAGCGCCATTTTCGTCAATTTTATCTTTTGTTAAAAATTCAACTGTTATATTTCCCTTGGAAACACGACCGCCAGATGTTGGGGTGTGCAAGCTTAGTACAGGTATAGCTGTAATTTTAATTTCTTTTCCAGCATAGCCATGCGTGGCCATCCAAGCTTTTATCATATTAATAATGGTAGTATCTTTTTCTTTCATTTGACTCCATGTCAAATTAGCGGGATTAAATTGTTGTTTACTTATGGAGAATTTCCAAGCAGTTTTTGCATCATACGGATCTTCTTTAATCGTTAAATATGAGAGTGGCGAGGAACCCCAGACATTGGCATTTGATTCTGTTTTCCCGCCATTACTTGCAGAGAAAACGGCACTAACTAGCCGGCCATTTGCCTTTAGGACTTCCCCTTTTGTTTCATCCACTGCAGCTGTACTATTGGGATTCCAAGTATAACCACCATAAACTTGATAATTAATCGTATCATCAATGGTTACTGATTTATAAGTAAGCGCATAGGTTCTTGCCGCTATCGCTTGCGTTTTTAATGCTTCACGGTTCCAACTGGCATACATTTCAGAAGGGACAACACCTTTTAGGTAATCTTCCATGTAAATCTCGTTAATCGGACGAACATACTTTGAATTTTCAGGGACAAATTGAAATGAACCTAAATAATTCCGATTATTAATCGATAAATAATCGGTTTCTTTGGCAGGTTTGATTTTAACGTTATCTGAGGTAAATAACGGTGTGGTCCCATCTAGTATCGTTATGTTATTATTCTTATATTGTAATAGATAAGACTTTCCAGAAGTTAATCGTACGGTTGAATTCTCGACATAATAAACACCTGATGGTTTGACCGTTAACTCTGCTTTATTTCCGAGATTATTAACCAATTTCACTTTAATCTTGGGTTCTATGTTTTCGGCTGAGACACCACCTAATTTTATCATGTTACATACTATTAAAAAGGCCAAAAAGCCTGCAAACAATTTTTTCAATATCATTCTCCATTCATAAAAATATGAAGTTCATATAATAGCATACTTTATGAATCTATTAATAAACAACATGATAATATTGGTAAGTCATAAGTCCCATAGTTTTGTAAAAAATAAAAAAACTCACCAAAACTGGTGAGTACTATTACCGAGCAGTAATTTGAATCCATTTAGGACCGGAACTGGTAGAAATTTGATACCAGCCGTCTCCTCTATCAACAAAAACCTTAACTTTTCGAGGAGTGATTTTTCCGCTTGACTTCGCGGATACAGACGGCTTGCTATAAAGTTTTACCGCCTTGTTAATTTGGAGGTATTTCACTGGTTTCGGATTAATATAAATCCATTTCGCTCCTAAAGTTGTATTAATTAAGTACCATCCATTTTTGCTTTTTTTCATAACCTTTACTGTTTGCGGAACGATTGTTCTCGTTTTTTTCATCGAAATGGTAGGCTTGTCATATAAATTCACATCATATTTAATCTTTAGATTTGATATGATCGGCATAAGAGGAATTAGGGAGAGGTTTTTAGTTCCGCTCTTTATCCATCCATACCCTTTCCCATATTTTATTTTATACCAATCACCAGATTTTGCGGCGATTTCAATATTTTCTTTTAATTGTACTTTTCCTATTTTAGGTGCCGCATTATATGGGAAGTTTTTTACATCAAGTCCAGATTTGTATGTAATCTTTCCTTTTACTAGATATGTATTTTGTACAGGTGACGGAACCTTCGCAGTAACCTTCGGCACGGTGGTAGTAATTAGTTCATGATGGACACCATCCCTGCTTTCACTAATAAACTTTAGACCCGCTTGCTTTGCTATTTTTTTGAGAGATGCACTTACGAAGTGTAAGCCATTTAACTGCTTTCCTTTTTTATCAAAAATTATGGCATCAAAAGCAATTCCTCTTAGATGTGGTGCTTTTGTGCTAGGCTTAGCAACCATTGTCCCCAGTTCATGCTTGCTGCGTTCCGACCGTATACACTTTGACGAAACCCCATTTACAATTTCATAAAAGTGCTTTTGATATTGATAGGGACGATAGACGGATTTATATTGGATCTTCCAGCCTTTGGCTTTCAACAATTTTTCATAAATTATCTTGGCCGAAAGCAGATTGGGATGAACATTCTCCCAAATCACCATTTCCCCCTGATCCATTCTAAGTGCAACAGGATCTGTTAAAGGCGTCAACCCTTTACACGTTGAAGCTAGCACTTTATCACTAGGATTAATTAACGGAAAAACTAGTGCTAATATCATGATATAAATAAAAATTTTAATTAAAAATTTCATTTTTCCTCCTATTAAATTATTTTCCTGATTAAATATGACTATATTATTATATCAAAATTCACATAATAATCTATAATTTTACAAGGAAAAAATACCCATACCTATCTTTTTTCTTATTTCTTCCGACAAACATCTACATATTTCGAGTTAAATCAGCAAACCCCCTAAAAATATGTTACAATTAAAAAAGATACTGATATTTCACTTGACCGTTTTGGAAAAACAGAAAGGGTGTTTTCATGGAAGATTTTATCGAAACAGTTTATTTCTTAGAAAATCCTGAGAAGAATATTACTAAATTCGCAACTGGCACCCAGCTGCGCTATGAGGACGTAATTAAAGAGGTATTTGGCGTAGCGTGTATTAATGATTTGCATATGATGCTTCAGTACAATAAGAGCTTTCAGACGAGCATTTGCAACAGCCATGGGATTAGTGAAAAGAAGTTAACGCTTGATAAAATCCTTCGTGTTGCTTCAAAACTAGATATGCTTCGTCTAAAGAAGCAACTCCTTAATCAACAATATGATAAAATAATTGATGAAACACACCAAGAAGATGATTTGCCGATTAACCGCCCCTTTGATGCAACAATTAAACTCCAAGAAGGAATTTTCCAATGGGATGACAGCAATTTTTCATATAACGCAGTTAAGCCAGGTGCCTGACACCTTTGTTAGTTAATAATTTAACTAACAAAGGCTAGGCGCCTTTTTTTCTTTGGATCAAGTGGTCCAATCGAAATTAAAAGCACCATCCAGAGTATGGACAGTGCATTTTACGTTTTGACAAAATGTCAGAAATTGCGTTTAATTAATCGGTCTGACTAACTATTTGTTACTCTATTCAAAAAGGTCAACGTCCTTGCAAATGCATCCCTTGCATACTTTGGATGATAAGTAGGATTTGTATCATTGTAAAAAGCGTGTTGGGCATAAGGATATACAATAGCCTCAAATGATTTCTCATGCTTCTTCATTTCTTCAGCGAAATCAGGAATTAAGTTTGTAATATTCTCGTCTTCCCCACCATAGAATCCGAGAACTGGACATTCGATATTAGCAATATTTTGACGGGGTGGACGTCCGTAAAACACTATCGATCCCGCATGGTTAGGATCCTGTGCTGCTAGAACTGCGGAAAGAGCGCCACCTAAACAGAAGCCAACAGATGTAACAGGCATTCCTTTTGTCTTTGGCAGTGTATTTCGTGCATAGTCAGCCGAATCTTTTAAAATGCGGATGAAATTCTCAGATTTACTTGGATCTAACTTCCCAAACAGAGTATTTAACGTGGTGCGCAGTGTCACTTGTTTTTCTTGTGGCTGCTGCAGGATAGCATTCTCACGTTCAGAAGGATTAAACCAAGATGTATGTGGAATGGAATGTAAAAAGCTTTTCGCTTCAACAATCCTTTCCTCACTTAGTTCTTCTGATCGAATACCTTGATCAGCAAACAAATCTGGTGCAATGGCAACGTATCCAGCAGCTGCAAACCGTTCGACAACATTTTGAATGTGAGCATCTACTCCCCAGATTTCTTGGATTACGAGCACGGTTGGCCGTGGTTCATTTACAGGCTCAATTGAAGAAATATAGGCTCGTACCTTTCCGTTTGATCCATTTAAATATTGCCATTCTGATTGTATCGGCATATTACACCTCACTGTTTTGATTTTTTGTATAGATAAAGCATACTACTTCCTACATAATTTACCATATTAAGTATCCAAAAATAAATAAAAGAGAAATAGAATATAAAAAAGCAGTCATTAATAGGCATTATTTTAGAGTGGCCTACTATAAAAAAACCTTCCATTCGATTAGAAGGAAGGTTTAGGGTTTTATATAAAGTTTTGTAGGCGCTTTAATATATTAGCGACGTTTTTTCTTATCTGCCTTAGTCAATCTTCCTAATAAAAACGCTCCTGCGGCAACACCGATCACAGTATTTGTTTTTTTGTTAAAGATTTGCTTTGCGACAAGGTTTAAGTTTTGAGGCCGTTCGGCAAGACGTCTCATGAAATAACCGTACCAATCATTTCCAAAAGGAACGTACGTACAGAAGTTATAGCCTTCCTTTGCCAGTTGCAACTGCATGTCTTTTCTAAACCCATAAAGCATTTGGAACTCAAATTTGTCATTCGGAATATCGTGCTTCTTTACAAATTCCTTCACATGCTGGATGATTCGATGATCATGTGTTGCAATCGAAGTGAATTTCCCATGTAACAAATGCCATTCGGCAATCTTAATAAAGTTGGCATCAATATCTTTCTTATCTTGATAGGCGATTTCTGCTGATTCTTTATAAGCACCTTTTACAAGACGAATACGGAAATTTTGATATCTTTCAAGGTATTCTTGTGCATTGTGAAAATAGGATTGAATTACAGTCCCGACATTATTATACTCTAACGATAGATCGTCCAATAAATTAAAGGTTGGTTCAAGGTGTTTGAAGTCCTCCATATCAATATTGACAAAAATATCAAATTGATGTGCTTTATCAACGATTTCTCTTACATTATTTAAACAAAATTGATAATCAATATCTAATCCTACTTGCGTTGGTTTTAAGGAGATATGTGCATCCACTTTATGCTCATGAATCGCATCGATGACGTTAAGAATATGTTCTTTTGCTTGAGTCGCCTCTTCTTCTTTAAAAACAAATTCTCCTAAGTTATCAACTGTACATGAAATGCCATGTGCATTCAATTCTTTAATACTTTGGATTACTTCAGGTATATTGGTACCGGCTACGACACTTTGTGCCCCTAGTTTTAAGCCATATTTTTTAGCTGTACTATTTAAAAATTGATTTTGTGATAAGCCCATAAAAATGTCTTTCAACATAGCGATTACCCCTTGCTGTTGTTTTTCCCTCATTATAGCATACGCTTTCATTAATATTTATTTTGCGAATTTTCGAACTTAAATGCTTTAGTAGAAAGATAATGCAGCGTCCTGCCGGTCGCACAAAAAACAGCCCAAAGGCTGTTTTTTCATACGATTCTTTTGGTGTCAGGCACCATATTAGCTTTTATCGTACCCATCGCGTGATCGGTATTGCTGCGGAGCACGAGTTGGATAGCGTGCTGGAAAACTAAACATATGGACGAGTTGTGTAAACGGTATGGATGCGAACAGTATGAATGATAATATTACATGGACCTTGAATATGGTAGGTATCCCCAGCATAAGCTCTGAGAGCGGCTGAAAGGTGAATAAACTCCGAAACCATGGGCCAATGGTTAATCGATACTCGTAGGCTACCACGGTGTAACTATAAATGAGTGTCATATAGGTACCAATGGCCGCGATGATGAGTAATAGCACTATCGTGAAATAATCTCCAAATGTCGTATGAACACGTACCTTTGGAAAAGAAAACTTTCGAATAATCATGACCACTAAGCCGATGACAACCATAAGTCCTGCAACCCCACCGCCTGCAATGGCACCAAAATGATAGAGATGTTCATTAACTCCTATGGCTTCATAGAACCCAATTGGAATTAAGACACCCATTATATGCCCAATAAAGGCAAAAATAATCCCATAATGGAAAAGGACTGAACCGATTCGCAGCCATTTTTTTTCAAAAATCTCTGTTGAAGGGGCATACCAGCTTTTCCCTCGAAAAATAAAGCGATAGAATGTCCCAACAATGAGAATGGCACCGCATATATATGGAAAAATCGTCCACCAAAAACTGAATTCCATTTCCAACCTCCTTCGTAGACTAACTTAGAAGCAACTGAATTACCCGCCTAATCCTGGGTTTCAAAAGAAATCCCCCTTTTTAAAACCTGCCTATCCATTCAATTACTAACGATACATAACGGGATAAGGAAGTTCATCCAAATCGGCTTCCTCTCGTTCATTTTCCAACAATATGAGTTCCTCTTTTCCAGGCACCTCAAATACAAACATCATCAAAAGATCAATGGCTTTGTAATAGGGATTGCTGTCCGAAAGGTTGTTTAATAGCCGCTGGATAGCAAAGGATAAGCGCTGCGAAAGTCTGTTGAAGTTCTCATGCTCCGGTGCTGCGGCCACTAACTCTAACAGCATGGGAATATAATCAGCCAATTCCTTACCTTCATATTCAAAGCCGCCTTCACAAATGAGTTTTTGCAATTTAATTAAGGCAGCGCCTCGCTTCCGGCTGTCTCCCAGTTCATGAGCGGTTAAATAGAGGCTGGTTTTTTCCTTATAATCAAATGTTTCTACATATAGTTCTTGCAGCTCCTTTTGTTCCATCTTGAAAAGAGGAAAAATCCTCGCTTCAATTTCGTTTCGAATTTCCTCCGAAGAAATATGTGCTTTTACAAATTCCTCAATAATTGACCGTTCTTTAAAAAATTCATCATTAGGGTAATCTAATATTCTCGACATGATGACTATAATAGCCGAAGCATCATTTGTCATTGACTCTCACTTCTTTCAAATGGATAGGTGACCATTCCTTCGGCTGGAGCCAGGTCTTCGATGCTGCATGAACCCTGCTTATAATGTAAATCCCCATCCATTTCACGTCGGCCCGTTGGAATGACAAATCGTTCGTTATATTTGGCAACTGCAAGTAAACGAGCCATTTCTTCAAGTTCCTCACCCGTTGTTTTTGCTTCTTCTAAAAGCTTGCTGACTTTCAATTTATCTACACCGCCAACTGTTTTTGCACGCATATATACCCGCATTGCTGCCATCTTCAACAATACTCTGCGAATCACATCGGTATCATCGGCTGTTAATATCGACGCTAAATACTCCATCGGAATTCGCATTTGATCCACTGCAGGGATATAACCATCCGCGCTTAACTCATTTTCATTGGTAATATGATTCATGATCGGGCTGAGCGGCGGAACATACCAAACCATTGGTAATGTCCGATATTCAGGGTGAAGCGGCAGCGCGATCTTCCACTTCATTGCCATCTTATAAACCGGAGATGCCTGTGCACTTTGGATCCAGCTATGATTGATTCCCTGTTTTTCCGCTTCGGCAATTACCTCTGGGTCAAATGGATCTAAGAAGACGGAAAGCTGAGCTTCATATAATTCCTTTGGATCTTTGACAGAAGCCGCTTCCTTGACTCTGTCAGCATCATATAAAACCACTCCGATATAGCGGATCCGGCCCACACAGGTTTCCGAGCAAATCGTTGGAAGTCCTGCTTCAGTCCTTGGATAGCAAAAATTACATTTCTCGGCTTTATGGGTATTCCAATTGTAATAAACCTTATGGTAGGGGCAGCCATTCATACAAAAACGCCAGCCCCGGCAGGCATCCTGATCGACCAGGACAATTCCGTCTTCATCTCGCTTGTACAATGCGCCGGAAGGACACGATGCCACACAGGAAGGATTGAGACAATGCTCACAAATTCGCGGCAAATACATCATGAACGTTTTCTCATATTCCATTGCAATGTGTTCCTGAAGCTTTTGGACATTGGGGTCCATTGGTACTACTTCCCTACCGCCTGCGAGGTCATCATCCCAGTTTGGTCCCCATTCAGGTTTATCCATATACTGTCCTGTGATCATTGACTTCGGCCGGGCCACAGGTAAATTTTCTTTCTTTGGACTTTTATGCAAATGTTGAAAATCATACGTCCATGGCTCGTAAAAGTCATCTATTTCTGCCATATTGGGATTGTAAAAAATATTCGCCAGTTTCGAGATCGGCCCGCCTGCTCTTAAATGTAATTTGCCATTTCGCAGGACCCAGCCGCCTTTGTAACGATCGGTGTTTTCCCATTCCTTTGGATACCCTGGTCCTGGACGCGTTTCCACATTGTTATACCAGACGTACTCCATTCCAGGACGGTTGGTCCAGACATTCTTACACGTAACAGAACAAGTATGACAGCCAATACATTTATCAAGGTGCATGACCATTGCCACTTGTGCTTTAATTTTCAAGCCAATCGACCTCCTTTAATGGTCGGACAATCGTCAATGTATCTCGCTGACTGCCTGTTGGTCCATAATAATTAAACCCATAGCTCAGTTGTGAATATCCGCCAATCATATGAGTCGCTTTCGGGTATATCCTCGTGACACTGTTATGTGTCCCGCCACGCGTTTTATTAATCGTATTTCCCGGAACGCCCATCGTTCGATCCTGTGCATGGTGCATATAGACTGCACCGCGCGGCATCCGGTATGTTAATACGGCTCTCGCAACAACGACGCCATTTCGATTATATAGTTCAATCCAATCGTTATCCTTTATGCCAATTTCTGCGCCATCCTCTTCATTCATCCAAACCACCTGCCAACCGCGGAACAGTTGAATCATATGGGTCGTATCAGTGAACATGGTATGAATACCCCATTTTTGGTGTGGAGTCATATAACGAAGAGTAATAGATTTCCCTTGATTCTCGACTTCCTTTTCACCTTTAATAAATGGTCCTTTAGAAATAGGCGGGATATACAATGGAAGTCCCTCGCCATAATCAAGCATGACTTCATGATCAAGGTAAAAACTTTGTCGTCCTGTTAGTGTATGCCACGGAATATGGTATTCCTTATTGACTGTGAACGGCGAATAACGGCGGTTATCATTCTCAAGACCGCTCCAAACAGGGGTCGATATGGCCTGACGAGGCTGGATGGTTAATGCATCTAACGTATAGTCCTCTTCCTCACGGCCTTCTGAAATATGAGCCAGCTTTTTACCTGTTTTTGCTTCCATGGATTTCCAGCCTTCAACTGCACGTTTCCCATTTGTGGCACCTGACATTAAGAGAATCGCATTGATTGCCTTCTTGTCCGTGTATAAATCCGGATAGCCTTTTCCTATCCCTTCATGCTTAGATGGTCCAAGTCGGTCCATTAATTCTTTATATACTTTATCACCTGGTATCCGCACACCTTTTGTTCCATAGCCGTTTTTAATATTGGGTCCAACTGTAATCCACATATCATAGACATGAGGATAATCTCGTTTTAAAATCGTAAAGTTAGGCATGGTTTTGCCTGGAATTGCATCAACTTCACCTTTGCGCCAGTCCTTCACCTTTCCGAATGGCTGGGCAATTTCATTAATCGTATCATGCGCAAGCGGTGACATAATAAGGTCCTCTTGTGCGGGAAGATGTTCCTTCGCAAGTTCGGAAAATTCCTTGGCAATTTCTCTGAATGCATCCCAATCACTACGAGTATCCCATGGCGGGTTAATCGCCGCATTAAATGGGTGAACAAATGGATGCAGGTCCGTACTGCTGATATCATGTTTTTCATACCATGTTGCGGCAGGCAAAATGATATCCGAGAACAGGCCTGAACTGGTCATGCGAAAATCCATACTTATAAACAGGTCGGTCTTACCTTCGGGCGGATCCTCAGTAATATTGACATCCTTTGGCTGCCACGAGTTTTCAACCTCAGAAAGGACGGAATCCTTTGAGCCAATTAAATGTTTAACAAAGTATTCGTGACCCTTTCCACTGTCACCCAGTAAATTCGAGCGCCAGTTAAAAAATACACGCGGAAAATTACGCGGGTCATTTGGATTTTCAATCGCAAAATCAAGTCTTCCTTCTTTTAACTGTTTCGCTACATCGTCAATCAAAGCCAAATCGTTAACGGTGCGTGACCTCGCTTCCTTCACTACTTCCAATGAATTTTGCGAAAGCTGTGGAAAGCTTGGCAGCCAGCCTAGGCGTGCTGACATCGCATTAAAATCGGCGGGATGCATTTTTGCATATTCGCTTCCCCAATCAGTTTGGGAATCGTTCGCATCGTATTCATAGCGAAATTGCTCCGTTGCAAAATAAAAGAAGGATGTCCCGTTCATAAAGCGTGGAGATTTCACCCAATCATTCGCAAACGCAATCTGCCCAAAACCTTCTAAAGGACGGACCTTCTCTTGTCCCACATAATGGGCCCAGCCGCCGCCATTTACCCCTTGTGAACCTGTTAACAAAACGAGATTCAAAATTGACCGGTAAATTTGATCACTATGGAACCAGTGATTCGTTCCACCACCCATGGCAATCATTGATTTCCCATTTGTACGAGCTGCATTATCTGCAAATTCTCTAGCAACCTGGATGACATGGGATTTGTTAACACCGGTAATACTCTCCTGCCAAGCAGGTGTATAAGGATTGTTTTCATCATTATAATCTGCAGGATAATTTCCTTCCAACCCTCTGTTGACCCCAACATGTGCCAGCATGAGATCATAGACAGTCGTAACAAGCAATTCATTTCCATCCTGGTCTTTTATCCTCTTCACAGGAACTCCACGTTTGTTCGTTCCACCCTCTACTTTTGCAAAATAAGGGAATTCGACCAGCGCAACATCATCTTTTTCATCAAAAAAACTAAGCTTCGGATCTATTTCCGAACCATCTTCTGCTGTCATATCTAAATTCCACTTGTTACCCTCATCCCAGCGAAAACCTTGACTGCCATTAGGGATTGCATAGTTTTTAAGATTACCATCCCAAACAACAGTTTTCCATTCTGCTAATTTATCCCCCTGTGAAATATCAGAGGCCCGAAGAAAACGATCGGAGCGATATCCGCCATCCTTTTTTGTTAAAAGGACAAGATAGGGCAAATCCGTATATTTTTTAGCATAATCAATAAAATACGGTGTTTGTTTATCCACATAAAATTCCTTTAAAATAACATGGGTCATGGCCATGGCAAGGGCTCCATCCGTCCCCGCCTTGGCAGGCAGCCACATATCTGCAAATTTTTCATATTCTGCATAATCTGGACTAACGCCTACTACTTTTGTCCCGTTATAGCGGGATTCCACCATAAAATGGGCATCAGGAGTTCTCGTTTGCGGTATATTTGTACCCCAAATGATGAAATATTTCGTGTTATACCAATCACCGCTCTCGGGAACATCTGTCTGGTCCCCCCATACTTGTGGTGAAGCTGGAGGAAGATCGGCATACCAATCATAAAAACTTAAAATTGTTCCGCCAATTAATGATAGAAATCTTGTTCCACCAGAATAACTAACCATGGACATCGCAGGGATGGGACTAAAACCAACAATACGGTCTGGTCCATATTTTTTAATTGTATAGATAGTCGATGCAGCAATGAGTTGACATACTTCTTTCCATGTACCTCTAACAAAACCGCCTTTACCACGGGCCTTTACGTACTGTTCCCGTTTCTTCGGGTCTGTGACAATATTTTCCCAGGCTTCAACAGGGTTACTTGCCCTCGTCAGTTCATCCTTCCACAAAGCAAATAAATCCCCGCGCACATACGGGTATTTCACACGAGTGGGACTATATGTATACCAGGAAAAACTGGCACCACGCGGACAGCCTCTTGGTTCATATTCAGGAAAATCATCGCCTGTTGACGGGTAATCAGTTTGCTGGGTTTCCCAAGCGATAATGCCGTCCTTCACATGAATTTTCCAACTGCAAGATCCTGTACAGTTGACGCCATGGGTCGAACGGACAATTTTATCATGCTGCCAGCGCCGTCGGTAAACCTCTTCCCAATCCCGTGGACGGGGATTTTCTTCGGTCCAGCCATCATTGATCCGTTCTCCCCGTACTAAGTGTTTAAGAGAATGGAACAGATTATTTTTTTTAGATTGCATCGTTGTCGCCCCTTCTTGTCAGGATATCAGCCAATGGGTTAAATTCTTCACCCAACAATCGAAACGAGTTACTCCCGCTTTCAAACTCCTCTAGAAAAATCTCCCAACTAGGTGCATTTGCTGCAGCAAGTATAAGCCGCTGCAATGTATTCATATCTTCAATTTCATAGATTTCCTGAATCAATTCACCATTTAAAACCCCAAAGCGCATCCTTAGTACAGCAATTAAATCCTCTCGATCGTCGATTAGCATTGGATCATTTTCAAAGGAAAACAATGATTTAGTCAGCTCCCTCTACAGTTTAATCATTTTGTAATAATTTGAGATTAACAATGATTTACATTTCTCGGCAGCCTCTGCAAAAAATTGAACTACGTCAGCATCAGGGACCATCGCTTGTTCGAAGCTAACTTTTGTTGTCATTGCCTGTGAAAATGATTGTGAAAACCGTAAAGTGACTTCGTACCCAGATTCATTTCTTTTGACCGTTCCATGGATATCATAAGGATGGATATGATAATTCGAAAATGTGTCGGCCATTTGCTGGTACAACGCTGGTGCGGCAAAACGTAATAACTTTTCCTCTAATTCTGGTCTATTGCTCATTTTCACCCTCATTTCCTGTATTACCCAAAATTTCCAAGCTTATTTTTCTCCCTCAACCAGAAGTTTATTCATTTCATCGTCATTATGGATTTGATCTATAATGACCAGACTATCTAATAATGTAATCATCCGTTGATTTGGTTCATCTGACTGTAATAGATTTTTCAGATTGTCTACAATCCTCCGCATGAGGTCATGATCTCGAGTTAATTGGATTACAGTGGTCAACCTATCTGGATATGCTTCAACAATATCTTTATAAAGCCCTTCCTCTTCCGCCTCGGCATGTTTCAATGTCCGAGATTCCCAATGTTCAATCGTAACTTCTATTACCTGTAATGCCTTTACCTTGTCACCATCTTCCAGGCATTTTTGAAATAATGTTCGTAACTCGATTGCTTCGTTTAGTGCGGCTTCATGAATGGACGAATGCGCATCTTTTTTCCTTAAACTAGGACCTGACAATGTCACGTCACTCCTTTCCTATTCCAAAATAGCAAATAACTAAAAATGGAAATCATTATAATCTTTTCCATATAGCCTATCTATAAACTTTAAATAAGAGAGGTTTTGTAAAAAAAGGTGTCAGGCACCCAATGAAAGAATTGATATTATCCCTATCTTTTTGTTATAATGAGGTGGTTGTAACATTATTGAGGAGGAACATTTTTTTATGTCAATCGAGGTAGGTACAAAGGTACAAGGTAAAGTAACAGGCATCACTAGTTTTGGGGCATTCGTAGAATTGCCTGGTGGTACAACAGGGTTAGTTCATATCAGTGAGGTAGCTGACAGCTATGTAAAAGACGTAAATGACCATTTAAAAGTTGGCGACCAAATTGAAGTCAAAGTAATTAGTGAGAAGGACGGAAAGACTGCCTTGTCCATCAAAAAAGCTATAGATAAGCCCGAAGGACAAACCTCATCTTATTCCCAACGTCCACCACGCCAGGGAAGAGTAGATAACCGTTCTAAAGATTTCCGTGCAAAGAGTAATTTTAAACCTAAGGAAAATTTCGAAGATAAAATTGCGAAGTTTTTAAAGTCTAGTGAAGAGAATTTATCTACCTTAAAACGAAGCACAGAAACAAAACGTGGCGGTAGAGGCGGAAGACGCGGATAACTTTATCGTTTATTAATAAATCAATATATAGTGAAAGGCAAACGTGTTTAGACATGTTTGCCTTTTTTAATTGCTTCATTCCTTAATTGCAACAAAAAAAGACAGGGCTCGCCTGTCTTTTTTTTCATTTAATTATTAATCGTGAAAATTGGTACCATCTGTCGTAGCTTTAATGATGCCGGCGCGAATCACAAAATCACCGAAGTGCTCGCCATCTTCTCGTTCAGTCGCATAGCGAGAAAGTAAAACTCGCAATTCACTTAATATTTCTTCTTCACCGATGTTCTCTCGGTACATTTTATTTAGTCGGCTGCCATCAAAAGCAGCACCAAGGTACATGTTATATTTTCCTACAGCTTTCCCCATGAAAGCAATTTCACCTAGACCTGGACGGGCACAGCCGTTTGGACAGCCTGTCATCCGGATGGTGATTTCTTTATCACGTAGGCCATTTTCATCAATGATCGTTTCAATTTTATCAATTAGTTCTGGTAGATACCGCTCAGCTTCAGCCATTGCTAATCCACAGGTTGGCAATGCCACACAGGCCATTGAGCTGCGGCGAAGAGCTGAAGTATGCTTGCCATCGGTCAAACCATATTGTTCAACCAATTCGTTTATTACTTTCTTTTTCTGTGCTGATACATTGGCAATGATCAAGTTTTGATTGGTCGTTAAACGGAATTCACCCGTATGAACTTTGGCAATTTCACGTAAAGCAGTCATCAGCTTATAGTCATCAAAATCAGCAACGCGGCCGTTTTGAATAAACAGTGTCAAATGCCATTTACCATTTACGCCCTTTTCCCATCCATAACGATCACCGTTATGGTCGAAATGATATCGTCTTGCCTCTTCCAGTTTCCAGCCAAGACGGTGTTCCAATTCTTCCTTCACCGTTTCAAGGCCCAGACGGTCTACCGTGTACTTAAACCGAGCATTTTTTCTGACCGAGCGATTTCCGTAATCACGCTGAATGGTGATCGTCTTCTCGGCAACATCATAAATTTGCTCTGGCTTACAGAAGCCAATGACCTTAGCAAGTTGTGGATAAGTTGCTTTGTCACCGTGAGAACTGCCCATTCCACCGCCAATAGCGACGTTAAAACCAATAAGCTTCCCGTCTTCGACAATGGCAATAAATCCTAGGTCTTGTGAAAAGACATCAATATCATTTTCTGGAGGGACAGCAATTCCGATTTTAAACTTCCGCGGCAAATAAAGCGGTCCGTACATTGGTTCAACTTCTTCAATTTCCGGAGTACCTGCCACTACTTCTTCATCAAGCCATACTTGATGATAGGCTCTTGTTCGCGGTAATAAATCATCACTTAGCATTTTGGATAAACCATATACTTCAGAATGGATATCAGATTGATACGGATTAGAAGTACACAAAACATTACGGTTTACATCTCCACATGCAGCAATCGTATCTAAAAGAGTGGAATGAATTTGTTGAATCGTATTTTTCATGTTCCACTTTAAAATCCCATGCATTTGAAATGTCTGGCGTGTTGTTAGTTTTAAAGTGCCATTCCCATTCCTTTGAGCGAGCTCATCCATGACAAGCCATTGTTCAGGTGTAGCAACTCCGCCAGGTAAGCGAACACGAAGCATAAACTGGTATGCTGGTTCAAGCTTTTGTTTGGCACGTTCATTGCGGAGGTCGCGATCATCCTGCAAATAACTGCCATGATGCTTCATTAAACGGTTGTCATCATCAGGAATTCCCGCACTTATCCGGTCTAACATTACTTCTTTAAGTGTCCCGCGTAAATAATTACTTCTTTCTTTGATACCTTCCACATCACTTGGAGGGCCTTCAGGCGCTTTTAAAATTTGATTAACCATGGTGAAACTCCTTTCCATCCCAAATCAGTATACGTCACGCTGATAACGTTTTTGCTGCTGCATATCGGCTACATATTCTTCTGCTTTTTCACGGCTTAAGCCGCCTTCTTTTTCAATAATGTCAATTAATGTATTATGAACATCATGGGCCATATGTTTTTCATCCCCACAAATGTACAGATGAGCACCTTCTTCAAGCCATTCAAATAATTCTTTACTATTTTCAAGCATACGGTGTTGTACATATACTTTTTCAGCTGTATCACGTGAAAAGGCTACATCCAATTTCGACAATACACCGTCTTTCAGCCATTTTTGCCATTCTGTTTGATAAAGGAAATCCGTCACAAAATGCTGATCTCCGAAGAATAGCCATGATTTTCCTTCTGCCCCAATTTCTTCACGCTCTTGCATAAAGGAACGAAATGGTGCTGCTCCAGTACCTGGTCCCACCATGATGATTGGAGCCTCTGAGTTATTTGGAAGCTTGAAGTTTTCATTATGTTGGATATACACTGGCACGGTATCGCCTGGCTGCAGACGCTCCGCTGTCTGAATGGAACAAACCCCATTTCGTTTCCGGCCGTGTGCCTCATAACGAACCGCTCCGATTGTCAAATGAACCTCATCCGGGTTTGCCGCTAAGCTGCTTGATATCGAATACAGTCGGGACGGCATTTTTCGAAGAATGGACACAAACTCTTGTGCTGAACCAACCCAAGGAGTAAAATCACGGACTAAATCAAGTAAGTCGCGTCCATCCAAATATGTCTTTAATTTCTCTTCATTACCTGGTGAGAGCAGTTCCTGTAAATTTTCATTTGCAGTAAGACGGGCTGCCTTCTCAATCAACGGTTTCGTTAACGTCGTAATTTCAAAATGTGTGGTAAGTGCTTCTTTAAGCGGGAGAATTTCTCCTTTTTTATTCACAGTCACCTGTTGTTCTGGATCCCAGTTCATTTCCTCTAATAGCGAGGTAACGAGCGCGGGGTCATTTTCTGGATATATCCCAAGACTATCTCCCGGTTCAAATGTAAGTCCAGATCCTTCAAGCGACAACTCAAGGTGGTGCGTTTCTTTATTTGAGCCGCGGCCATTCAGATTGATATTTTCTAATACTTCTGCTTTAAATGGATTTGATCTTGAATACGTTGATTCTACTGCTTGAGATACCAGTTCCTGTACTGGAACTTGGCTGCCGGCGTCTGCTTCTTTTAAATTACTAAGCACACCTGCAAGCCATTCAGATGCTGGCTCATCGTAATCAAGATCGCAGTCAAAGCGTGGGTAAAGCCTCGTACCGCCAAGTTCTTCCAACCGTGCATCAAAGTCTTTTCCTGTTTGACAGAAAAATTCATACGAACTGTCACCCAGTGCCAAAACTGAGAAACGAAGATGGTCTAGTTTCGGAGCACGTTTTCCATGCAGAAACTCATGAAAGGATATGGCATTATCTGGCGGAGTGCCCTCGCCATGGGTACTAGCGACGATCAGCAGATTTTCAACCTTTTTTAAATTGTTAGGTTTAAAATCGCTCATTGATAAGACAGTTACTTGGAACCCTGCTGCCTCAAGTTTCTTGCCCGCTTTCTTAGCAAGACCCTGAGCGTTACCCGACTGTGAACCAAAAAGGATGGTCACAGCTTTAGAAATTACTGGTGCTGTGATTCCTCCCGGTTGTTCAGATACCTGGGCATTTCCAGACCCTGAAATCGAAGAAAATTGGGCTGCTGCCAAGAATCCGCTCAACCAGACTTTTTGAGATTCTGTCAACGTAGGCAGTATCCGGTTTAGGAGTTCTGCTTGCTCCTGATTAAAAGGACTGTTCAATACTTGAAGTTGCACTAAAATCCACCTCACAAAGGATTATTAACTGATTGTGATCATTTATTTATCATGCCTTGTAATAAAGATTCTTACAGTACACAATTTTCAGTCAAAAAATGATTAATATAATAATAGTTTTACTATTCCTATAAGTCAAGTCGGTTTTAATGATTTAATCCATTAAAATCTGTTAAAATTTTGGTTTTTTTAAGTGGATGCATGTTACTACAACAATTAAATAAATATATAGCGCAATGTAATAGCATACCGCGACACGTTTCCAATGCTTTGGCTTTTGTCACGTCACACTGTCCTCATTGCGCCAGAATTTTAGGAAATGTTATCTATTTCTTCTGTTTCGGTTACGCAAAAACGTCGGAATGTCAATTGATTCCTCTGTATCCTGTCCATAGCTTCCATAATCATGCGAAGGCTCTTCATGAATCACTTGTTCTTGTTTTGGCTGTGAATGGACCTGCTGAATTCTTGATGTTCCTTCTTTTTGAATTGGAGTAGACGGCCTAGTGGTTCGTGCCAGTTTATCAACAAAACCTGTAGCAATCACTGTAATCATGATTTCATTTTTAAAATTTTCGTTAATAATCGAACCAAAAATCATATTTAGATCTTTATCAGCTGCTGAAGCGACAAGGTCCGCTGCCTCTTGCACTTCATATAAACTTAGATCTTTCCCTCCAGTTATATTCATAAGAATCCCTTGTGCTCCGTCAATCGACGTTTCTAATAAAGGACTAGAAATGGCCTTTTTTGCTGCCTCTACTGCGCGTCCATCACCTTTTGCAACACCAATACCCATTAAAGCCGTACCTTGATTACTCATAATGGTCTTAACATCAGCAAAATCCAAATTTATTAATCCAGGAACAGCTATTAAGTCAGAAATCCCTTGAACACCTTGACGAAGAACATTATCCGCTTCTCGGAACGCTTCAATCATCGGCGTTCTTTTATCAACAATTTGCAATAGGCGATCATTTGGAACTATGATTAATGTATCAACTGCTTGACTCATTAGCTCAATTCCACTTGCTGCATTTGAAGCACGTTTACGTCCCTCAAATCCAAAAGGGCGGGTTACAACGCCAATTGTCAGGGCACCAAGGGCACGGGAAATTTCAGCAATCGCAGGGGCAGCACCTGTTCCTGTACCTCCACCCATCCCAGCAGTGACGAAAACCATGTCGGCACCTTTTAATACGTCCTCCAGCTGTCTTCTGCTTTCCTCAACCGCTTTTCTGCCAACTTCGGGGTTAGCGCCAGCACCTAATCCTCTTGTCAACTGTGCTCCAATTTGCATTTTAATTTCTGCTTTTGATAGATTTAGAGCTTGGGCATCTGTATTGACAGCAATGAACTCGACACCCTGAACTCCGCCTTCAATCATCCGATTGACAGCATTATTTCCGCCACCGCCAACGCCAATTACTTTTATTCTAGCTACTTGATCTATATCCATGTCAAAATCCCACATATTATTCCTCCTACTTATCATCCGTTAAATTATTTGCCTCGCTATTAAAAAAAATCATAGATTTTTATAATCTTGCAATCGATTAGTTACAAATAATCATATATCGTATGTATATTTTTTTCCTATTCCTATTTTACCAAAATAATAGCAGATTTAATATAGTAAGCTAACACTCAATTCAGATAAATTTGTTGAATTTTGAGGAAAATACTAGAAAATTTGTTAAATTTATTAAACAATTTTTTTAAGTAGTTCTTTTGAAATACTCCCATCGATAGATTTTATTAGCATGCTAGGATACTGCCATCAATTCTCTATCATTCTGCTAGCATGAAGATAGAGTGTCACTAGCCTGCTTCTATAAGAAAAAATACCGTTAATGCTGCCGCATTAACGGTATTTTTGATGATCAGCTTTTTAACTTTTGATTTAGCGATAAACGGTATGTACTTTTATAACGCAGGCACTTCCAACCCCATATGACTCCACTCTTCCCGGGCTGGTCCATAAACTCCAGGTACATTTAATCCAGCTTGGCGCATTAGTACTGTCATTTGGCCGCGATGATGAATGATGTGTTTAATTAAAAGAGAGAGTGTCACTCCTTTTGGCATTTCCATACCAAACACGTTTTTCATTTCGGTTAAGGATGCATCCGTCCATTGCTGCTGTACTGCCTCGATTGTGTCAGCAGTAACCTTTCGGAAAGTGTCAGCAATGATTTTCGCGGAGGTTGGTACTACATCTCCATTCTCCACATTTTCAGCAGTAATGCCGAATTCGTTAAGCATTCCAGGTGTGCTCGTAACCACATGCCACGCAATTCTGCCTAGCGTTCGGTCTTCTGGGGAAACTTCTTGTTGAAGTGATTGGTCCGTTAAAACATCTAACACCTTTTGCGTAGAGGATGCCTCTTGATTCCATTCTTGGATAAATTCAGATATTGATGTATACATGATTTTTTTCCACCTACTTTGATACGTTTAACAATAAAAGTATATCATTCTTACCATTAACAGCAAAATTTACCACATCAAATCTATTTAAAACTCCTCTACGGTTGAAATATATGGTAAGTTTCGGTACATTTGTGCGTAGTCAATCCCATAGCCGACAATGAATTCATCTGGGATGACAAAGCCTACATAATCAACTGGCAAGTCTACTCGCCTTCTTTCAGGCTTGTCTAAGAGCGTGCAAATTTTTACTTGTTTCGGCTTATGCGCTATTAAATGACCGCGCAAGAAATGCAATGTCAGACCGCTATCTATAATATCCTCAACAACTAGGACATTCTGATTGGTAATATTTGCATCAAGGTCCTTCAGTAATCTTACTTTCCCTGATGACTCTGTCTCGTCCCCATAGCTTGAAACGGAAATGAAATCAATATTAATATTCCCCTTCATCTCACGAATCAAATCAGCAGCGAAGATAAACGATCCTTTTAAGACGACGATTAAAATAATGTCCTCATTATTGAAGTCTTTTTCAATTTGTTCTGCTAACAGCTTCACTCGTTCTTTAATTTCTGTTTCAGAAATCATCACATCTTTAATTCTATAACCCACGATTTCCACCTCATTCTAAAAAATAAAAATGCCAATACGAAAAATCATCTAATTTGATTTTTCGCATTGGCATCGATTGTTATACCCCTTTATAAGCAAGGCGGTAAATTTCTGCTAATTCAGTTATTAGCGGAAGTTTGGGATTTGCTGTGGTGCATTGGTCTTCGAAAGCCCGATCTGCTAGGTAGTCAACTTTGCTTTCAAATTCAGCTTTATTTATATGGTTTGCTTCAAGGCTCATTGGCACTTCCAATTCCTGTGCCAATTTAATAATGGCTTGAACGAGGCTTTCTACACCTTCCTCGGTGTTACTTGCAGGTAATCCTAGAATTCTAGCGATTTCAGCATAACGTTTGTCAGCTTTGAAATGATTGTACTTCGGAAAAGCTGTAAATTTCTTTGGCTTGGCGGCATTATAACGTATTACATGTGGCATAAGTACAGCATTTGCCCGTCCGTGTGCAATATGGAACTCGGCACCAAGTTTATGGGCAAGACTATGGTTTATTCCTAAAAATGCGTTAGCAAACGCCATACCAGCAATTGTTGAAGCATTATGAACCTTTTCTCGAGCTTCTTCATCCTGGCCGTTTTTGTAGGCTCTAGGCAGGTACTCAAATACGAGTTGGATGGCTTTAATTGCGAGGCCATCAGTATAATCATTTGCCATACATGACACATATGCTTCAATGGCGTGTGTCAAGACGTCCAATCCAGTATCGGCTGTAATGTGTTTTGGCACCGTCATCACAAATTGCGGATCGATAATGGCAACGTCAGGAGTTAATTCATAATCAGCCAGCGGATATTTAATATTTGCTTCTTTATCAGTAATGACCGAGAATGACGTTACCTCCGAGCCTGTTCCAGAAGTGGTAGGAATGGCCACAAATTGTGCTCTTTGGCCAAGATTAGGATATTTTACAATCCTTTTGCGAATATCTAAGAATTTTTGTTTTAAGCCAAAGAATTCGGTTTCTGGATGTTCATAGAACAACCACATTCCTTTGGCCGCATCCATTGCGGAACCACCGCCAAGTGCAATGATTACGTCAGGCTGGAAATTAGCCATCATTTCTGCACCCTTCATCACCGTTTCAATGGACGGGTCTGGTTCTACTTCTGAAAAGATTTCACAATGCACATAATCAGGACGTTTTCTTAAATAGTATAGAACTTTATCAACATATCCTAATTTCACCATTCCAGGGTCTGTAACAATAAAGGCTTTTGAAATTTTTGGCATTTTTGCTAAGTACTGTGTCGAGTTTTTTTCGAAATAAATTTTAGATGGTACTTTAAACCACTGCATATTAATATTCCTTTTCGCTACTTTTTTTATATTCATTAAATGAATGGTACCAACGTTTGTTGAGACAGAATTTCCGCCATACGTACCACAGCCAAGGGTCAATGACGGCATATAAGCATTATAAATATCACCGATTGCACCTTGTGAGGATGGGGCGTTGACAATTATACGTCCCGCTCTCATTCGCAAGCCAAAATTCTTGATCACAGATTGGTCAGTGGTGTGAATAACAGCGGAGTGCCCTAAACCGCCAAACTCCAGCATTTCCTCGGCCCGTTTGAATCCTTCTTCAAGATTACTTACCATATAACATGCAAGGACAGGGCTTAATTTTTCCCTTGAAAGTGGAAATTCAGGACCGACTCCAGTTAATTCTGCGACAAGAATCTTTGTTTCGTCAGGAACCTTCACTCCAGCCATCTTAGCTATTTTAGCGGCAGCCATTCCAACAATATCAGGGTTAACGGCATAAGAATGTTCATTAATAACCAATTTTTCGACCTTCGCTTTTTCTTCCTCAGTTAAAAAGTAACAATTATTTGAAATCATTTCTTGTTTAACATGATCGTAAATTTCTTTATCAACAATAACCGCTTGTTCCGAGGCACAAATCATCCCATTGTCAAAAGTCTTTGATAAAATTAAGTCATTCACTGCTTGTTGAAGATTTGCTGTTTTTTCAATGTAGCAAGGGACATTTCCTGGTCCAACACCTAGTGCAGGCTTACCTGAACTGTATGCAGATTTCACCATTCCCGCTCCGCCTGTGGCAAGAATTAATGAAATTCTCGGATGATTCATCAGGGCTTGAGTAGCTTCGAGCGACGGTGTTTCAATCCATTGAATACAATTTTCTGGTGCTCCTGCCTTAATGGCTGCATCTTTTAGGACTCTGGCCGCTTCACTGCTGCATTTTTGTGCCGATGGATGGAAAGCAAAAATAATTGGATTTCTCGTTTTTATCGATATAAGTGCTTTAAACATTGTAGTCGATGTTGGATTGGTTACTGGTGTAACTCCGGCAATAACCCCTACCGGTTCCGCAATTTCAATCATGCCTTCATGTTCATTTTCGTTAATAATTCCAACGGTTTTATCGTATTTAATATTATGATAGACATATTCTGTAGCAAACATATTTTTGATGATTTTATCTTCATATACGCCTCTCCCAGTTTCTTCAACCGCTAATTTCGCCAGCGGCATATGCTGGTCAAGACCTGCCAAAGCCATTTCTTTGACAATTTCATTAATCATTTCTTGGTCAAAGCTGCGGAACTCAGCCAAAGCTTTTAGACCATTCTCGACCAGTAGGTCCACCATCTCTGTTACATCTTGCTTTTCTTTAACTGCCTTTTCTACAACTACCATTGTAATACCTCCGTTTGATTAATTATTTGTGAAACTTTTCACAAATTAAATTAAAAAAAATAATCTATTAAGCGGGTATTTTCTCAGGTGTCTATTTATTTGTTCTTTTGTGAGTCATTTCACATAATTGATTAAAAAAATGTTTTCTACTTAATCTTCTTTCACAAATGGTTATTCACAGACTGGATTACGGGGAATCTTTTCAAATAATATGTCCGACAGAACCTTTGAATATTTTTTTACAATGATCACGTAATTAACTGTCCAAATATAGGAGGGAATTTCTTCATTTTCTTTAAAATACATCGCCTCAAATTCGTCCTCTACTGTTTCTTCAAATAAATCCAGGCTATAAGTTTCAGAATCTGTAGAGAAGGTCTTCCATTCACAAACCATCATGTCTTATCACTCCTTGTTTGTTTATGGATTCATCATAACATAGATTTTTAATAATAATTTGTGAAGTAATGAACAATATGTGAATTGTGGTTAATTTTACTAAAAATAGTCTATTTCCATATTTGACGATGTTTTCAACTGATAATATCGGAATATATATTGTGAATAGGGTATTTATTTGAAAACGTTTACAACCAATAAACTATTTTAATATAATATTAAACTGAATTAAATATGCTTAATTCCTAATCAAAGATGATAGTGGCAAATTAAGGGTTCCGGTCATTTAACAGCTATCTTAATACCGGAACCCCACATGAAACTAAATTTCAGGCAATTATATATCGTTAAATCAATTTAATTTCTCTTGGCAGTTTAATAGAAGTCAGAATGTCCGTCTCCCTCACACGGTCCTCTGCATAAGAGGAACCACTCAAAATCTCGTGATCCAGATAACCCGGATGACACATTACTTCGACCGTTTGCCCGTCTTGAACACGTGTGACCAGTTTCTCAAAGTAATCATAGGTCGCTCCCGCTCCATAAAAATCATGTAAAAACACATCCGAAAATGCAGCAACTCCCTCTACTGCATCCAATGAAAAACGTCTAGCACTTAAATCGTATTTTTTTGCCAGCATTTGCACCACCGGTAAAAATTCCGGAATCGTATGGACATGATGATGGCTGTCAAAATGAGTCGGTGTAAGACCTGTTTCAAGAAACTTATCAATTTGCGCACTCCACTCTCTAGTCAGTTCGTCAAGCGATATCTCCCGTTGCTCTTTGAATTCAGAAATTCGTTTAAAACTGCCAGTCTCATTCACTAGTGATGGAACTTCAGTTAAAAGCGGCTTCCCACAGGTGAGGACCAGATGAATCCCGACTTGAAGATTTGGATTAGCTTTCGCGAGCTCCACGGCATGCGCCACACCAGGCATGTTCATCATTATTGTGGTGGAATTAACAATACCATTTTTATGAGCATCAATAATTCCATAATTAATGCCTCTTGAATACCCAAAATCATCTGCGTTTACAATTAACTTAATCATGCGATTATAACCTCCTCTTTACCAGAGAAAAGGCAGCAGACCCGCTCCCTTTTTGTTAATTTTCGGCTTTTTATACCTATCTGTTGATTTCCGTTCCAGGCACTTCGCTTTCCAATCAACCGTGTTTCGAAATCAGAATTAACTTTTAACACAGTCTAATTTTTAAAGAATCGAGGTAAGTATTTTTTATGTGCTTCTAACAAATCGTCGACGATTTGTTTCGCAATGGTATCAGAAGCAACCAATGGATTAATTGTTAGCGCAAGGATTGCTAGATTATAGTCTCCCGTTACCGCTGCTTCGGCTGCGACCCGTTCAAATGATTTAATTTGTTGAACAAGCCCTCGGACCGGCACGGGGAGATCGCCCATCACAAGTGGTTTTGGACCCTCTTTTGTAATGATACAGCTAACCTCAACAGCAGAATCATTAGGAATGCTCGCGATAGAACCATTATTTAACGTATTAACCGGTTGAATATCCCCTTTGTCATTATAAATAGATGAAATTAAACGGACTGCTGCATCACTGTAATATGCGCCACCCCGTTTTTCAAGTTGTGAAGGTTTTATTGATAGATTAGGATCCTTATAAAGTTCAAAAAGATCCTCTTCTAACTTTTTCACCACTTCCGCACGTGTCCCAACCGTTTCTGCATTTTTGATGTCTTTTTCGACCATTTCACGACTTTTGTAATAATAATTGTGATACGGACATGGGAGGACCCCTAAAGCTCGGATAAATTCAGGCTCCCAGCCCTGCCCTTGAATATTCTTTACGAAACTTGAATTTTCTGGATTGGTTAAAAATTCAATGACCTGATCTTTTACACTAATGCCATCCATGTAAACATCTAAGCCGTACACCATATGATTTAACCCGGCAAAGTCAATACGGACACGGGAATGTTCAACTTTTAGTAGTTTTGCGATTCCCATTTCCATCCCTATCGGTACATTACAGAGTCCGACTACCTTGCGATGGTCACTATAGCGAAGAACCGCTTCCGTCACCATCCCTGCCGGATTGGTAAAGTTAACGAGCCACGCATCAGGACAAAGTTCCTTCATATCTTTAACAATATCCAAAATAACTGGGATCGTGCGAAGTCCTTTAAAAAGCCCACCTGGTCCGTTCGTTTCTTGGCCAAGTACCCCATACTTTAACGGGATCCTCTCATCCTTAGCCCTTGCGTCGAGGAGACCCACCCGAAATTGCGTGGTCACAAAATCAGCATCCTTTAATGCTTCTCTTCGATCAAGTGTTAGATGCACTTCGACAGGAAGTCCAGCCTTTTGAAACATCCGTTTCGCTAAGTTTCCAACTATTTCTAATTTCTCTTTTCCTTCCTCGACATCCACTAGCCAAAGTTCGCGTATTGGTAGTTCATCATATCGTTTGATCAATCCTTCAACCAGCTCGGGGGTATAACTTGAACCGCCGCCAATGGTGGTAATTTTAATTGATTTAGTCAATTTCTATGAACCTCCCACTTTATTGAGTATTCATTTCTTGGCGAATCTCAACAATCTCTCTTGCTAAATCGATTAATGTAATAGCCGTCATTAAATGATCCTGCGCATGGATTAGAATAATGGGGATGTCGAAATCCTTGCCTTCCGCTTCAGCTTGGATCAATTGTGTTTGAAAGCGATGGGCATGAATGATTTCACCATCAGCTTCTGAAAGTTTTTCCAGTGCAGAAGTGAAGTTTTTTTCTTTGGCTGTAAAAATCGCTTCCATGGCGAGACTTCTGGCATTTCCACTATGCAGAATTAATTGAAATGAGAGTTGGTATAATTCTTCTTTTGTCATCTTTGTCCTCCTCACCCAAAATACGTGCTAAGAGCTTGCCATTTGGCAAGCCCTTTTTTATTTTATTGTTATTTACTAGACCCATTTTCAACATTGAAGTTTTGTTTATCCCACATTCTAAAAAATGGATAGTAAATCGCAAAAGCAACGACTAAATTGATCACTTGCATTAACGCCCCTCGGATATTTCCACCTGTTGCTAGATAACCTCCGATAATTGGAGGAGTCGTCCACGGTACAGCAACACCAGCTGTCTTCGGAGCAAAACCAGTACTCATTCCAATATAAGTTGTAATGGTGAGAGCCAACGGTGTTAAAATAAATGGAATAATGAGCAGAGGATTTAAAACAATTGGGGCTCCGAAAGTAATCGGTTCATTAATATTGAATATTCCTGGTCCAATCGCCAGACGGCCTAATTGCTTGGATTGCTGGCTCTTCGCCATAAATAACATCATAAGAGCAAAAACAAATGTTGCACCTGAACCGCCCATATAAATGAAAATATCAAAGAATTGCTGGGAAATGATATTTGGAATTTCATCTCCAGCTTGAAGAGCCAAGCGGTTCGCGTCTGTTTGGGCTAACCAAATTGGTGCCATAACACCGCCGACAATACTCGCGCCATGTAATCCAGTGGACCACAAGAGTTGAACAAAAAAGACGGCAATAAGTGCACCAATCAGTGTTCCACCAAGCGCACCAAGTGGTTCTTGTAACAACTGCCCAACAACATTATGCAAACTTTCAAACGAAGTGTTTTCAATGAGCAAACGAATAATCCATACGCAAAGAATAACTAAAAATCCTGGGAATAAAGCGACAAATGATTTACTTACACTTGGCGGTACACCATCCGGCATTTTTATAACAATATTTTTTTGAATAATATATCGATAAATTTCAGTTGAAAACATTGCTAGGATCATCGCAACAAACAAACCTTTACTACCCAAAAGTGCCATTGGCAATACACCGCCTACTTGTACAGCCTCCGTTGCTCCTTCTGGGGTAAACATCGTGAAATAAGGAGTGGCAAGAATAAAGGCAGCGACAGATATGGCACCTGCACTCAATGGATCGACTTTGTATTGTTCAGCCAGACGGTATGCTATACCGAACGCTGCAATCAGTGCCATAATGTCAAATGTTGCGCTGACAGGATATAATAGTTTAGTCAACCAGGCGTCTCCGAATGTGCGGGCCATAAATTCTGGATATCCATCAATAGGTAAAAATCCCAAAATTAAAAAAATGGATCCAATGATGAGGAGCGGCATGGTTAAAATAATCCCATCACGCAATGCTTGTAGGTGCCGTTGACCCGCAATCCTGCCCGCGACCGGCATGACCTTCTCTTCTAACATCTGATTAAATTTGCTCATATCTTTTCACCCCTATGTGAAGTTATGAATCTAGTAGATTTTTGGCAAATTTTAGTACTTCCGCCCCATTACACATCCCATAATGCACTGAATTGATTAAATCAACGGGTATCCCTTTTTCTAATCCTGCTTTTTTCAATTTGGGAAGCAGATATCGAACCTGCGGACCTACTAATAACACATCCGCTTGGTCTAGATGGTTACTCACTTCATTCGCACTTACTGCCCATATCTTTGCCGAAATTCCTTCTGCTTTTGCTGCTGCTTCCATTTTCGTTACTAATAAGCTAGTTGACATGCCAGCAGCACAGCATAATAGGATGTTCATAACAATCCTCCCTTCTAATTATTGTAAGCGCTTACAAAAAAAGGAAAAAGTTTTTCCGTTGCGATAAACAATGGGTTTCCATATAAGCTGTCCTCCATGTCAAGAATTTTGTCCCGCCCTAATATATATTTCCTCACCAAAAAAATTAGGACAAAAAGTTGCTCTTTAAAATGTAAAAAAAAACTACAGATTTTTAAATTAGCAGAAAGAAAAAAAGAAGCCTAGAATATTCTAGACTTCCTGCTGTGGAGCGTATTACCTTTTACTTCTCACTTGGGGACCATTCAATAGAATCCTACTAATTCCATTCTTATTCCATCAATTTAGGTCATCAAACTCTCTTGCAATTCTTTCAAACGCTTCCTGTATGAGTGGTCTGGGTGATGGAATACAGATTCTTTGCCACTGTAACCCTTCCTCACCAAACATCTTTCCATCTTCAAGCAGGACATTCGCTTTGTTGTAAATACGATCATGGATTTCTTCCGGTGAGAGGCCATAATCGCTAAAATCCATCCACATAATATAGGTTCCTTCTGGAATTCTCACCTTAACTTTCGGCATTTTCTCCGCTAAAAACGTAGCAGCCCACTCCATAGTCCCATCAATATAGTCTTTCAACTGCTCTAACCAGTCTTCTCCTTCATTGTAAACAGCAATCAAAGCTGAAACAGTAAATGGAGATGGTAAGTGCATGCCCATAACCTTATTATAAGTGTTTCTAAGTTCTGGATTCGAGATAATCACATTCGTACAATGAAGCCCAGCAACATTGAATGTTTTATTGATTGCTGTAAAAGTAATAATCCGGTCACGATGTTCAGAAACCTTTGCGATTGGAGTAAACGTCTGATTTCGACGAACTAAATCACCATGTATTTCATCGGCAACTATGAGAACATCATGCTCAGCACAAATATCGGCTAATTTCCTTAATTCATCCTGAGTAAACACTCTTCCGGTGGGATTATGCGGGTTGCATAAGATGAACATTTTGGTTGTTTCTTCTTTTGCTTTCGATTCAAAATCAGCAAAATCAATTTGAAAGTACCCTTGACTATCTGCTTTAAGGGCATTATTCACGACTTTTCGACCGTTGGCTTCTATTGCGGAGGTAAACGGTGGATACACGGGACGTTGGATTATGATGCCATCTCCTGGATTTGTTAATGCCTTGACAGCCACATTTAAGGCATGAACTGTTCCAGGACTAAAACTGATTTCCTCCCGCGGAATCTCCCAATCATGTCTCTTTTTAAACCAATGCTGAATGGCTTCATAATACTCTTTAGGAAAAATAGTATAGCCAAAAATTCGGTGATCGACCGTCTTATGTAAAGCATCAACTAAGGGCTGGGGTACAGGTAGATCCATGTCTGCTGTAAATAATGCAATGGTTTCTTCATCATATCGTTCTGTCAGCCCAATCTGTTTCAGAAGGTCCCCTCCATCCCATTTAATTGAATAAGTTCCTCTTCGGTTAACAACTTCATCAAAGTTATACTTCATTTACATCCACCCTTCTATTTTTTATTTCTTTTAATGATACGCTTATAAAAATTCACATTGATTACTCTAATTATAGCGATAAAAAGAAGTGATTAAAAATATGAGAGGATAAATTTTTTTATATGATGACACAAAAAAGAGCAGGCCTCAGTTAGCACTGCAGTTAGCACTGCTCATTACTGCAAGTTACACTTGTTATTTTATTGGACCGTTCCGATTAAATTGCGAATTGATTTGACCAATGATCATCTTACGTTTTTCCTTTTTGGAGAAATCTCTGCGAATTTCCATCGTTTGGACCCCTTCTTCAATTTTTTCTGCAATTTCTATTAGTCTTTCAATATCCGCAAATGAATATTTCCGTGTCCCATTTGGGGTCCTGTCTGGAAAAATAAGCTTTCTTGTTTCATAATAATGGATTTGCCTGCTTGTTAGACCCGTCAATTCTGTCACAATTCCTATCGTGATAACCTTTTGTTCACGATAGGATTGGTTTTCATTTTCCAAGATACCACCTGCCCATTTTCTTTATTTTTAAAAATGTGAATTGTTTAACAATTCTGATGTTACATATTCTAACACACGATGTAATAAACTTAAACAATAAATTCCTCTTACTCAAAAATTTCACTTTTACTGATGAAAATACTGTCAAAATTAAGTATCAATACAACAATTAATATTGTTGACTCTTTAAAAATTCTATGTCAACTTAGAAATATATTCATATAAACAGAAGGAAAAGGACGTATTCCCTTATGAAAAGAAAAATACTTGCTTATAACTTTGAATTCTCTGAAACGCTAGATCGATTAAGAGATCATTTCGATGTGGAAATTTTTGAACGAATCAATCCCAAGACAGACCCAGCGTTTTTGCATGCTCTTGAGAAGGCTGAAGGGATTGTCGGCCTCGCGCTCCCAGTTGATAATGAATTATTGGACCGAGCCCCAAATTTAAAAATCGTTTCCAATAACTCGACAGGTTTTAATAACCTTTCCCTTGGAGAGATGACAAAGCGTGGTATTATGGGCACCAACACACCAGGTGTCTTAGAGGACACTACGGCCGATGCGATTTTCGGTATTCTTCTTGCAGCAGCAAGACGCATCCCCGAATTAGACCAATTCGTAAAAACAGGAAAGTGGAAGCAACATCTTACTAGGAAAGAATATGCACTTGATGTTCATCACAAAACATTAGGTATTATTGGGATGGGGAAAATCGGTTCATTAATTGCAAAACGCGGGCATTTTGGCTTTGACATGAACATTCTATACTACAACCGCACCCGAAACCTGGAAGCTGAAGAAAAATACAACGCTGTTTACTCTTCATTAGATACCTTACTTATGCAATCCGATTTTGTTTGTTTAATGACTCCGCTCACTCCTGAAACTGAAAATATAATGGGAGAACGCGAATTTAAATTGATGAAAAATTCGGCTATTTTCGTAAATGGTTCGCGCGGAAAAACTGTGGATGAAAAAGCTCTAATTGAAGCCTTACGGATAAACGAAATCCATGGTGCCGCATTAGACGTATTCCAAAATGAGCCTCTCAAAGCAGATCACCCGCTGCTGCATTTTTCCAATGTGGTAACGACCCCGCATATCGGGTCCTCCACTCACGAAACGGAACTAAAAATGGCCAAACTTGCCGTCGAGAATTTAGAAGCAGGACTAACTGGAAAACGACCGAAGAATCTTGTTAATCCAGAGGTATGGGATTAATTTTATAGAGGAAACAAAGTTATGAACTCACCAAAAACTATTATTGAAGAACTAAATTTAAAAAAGTATGATCGGAAACTTGTTCTTAACAAACCTGAAGATTTAGATGAATTGAATAGATTGATCCAAATAAAACCAAATATCATTCCCCTCAAGCATATTACTTATACATTTTCTTAAAATTGGCTACAATTCTAATAGAAATGGAGGAAACGAACATGGTACGATTTCTGGCAATCATCTCATTCATTCTTTTATTTAAATTTTCACTCCCTGTCATCGACAAACAATTGGAAAAAGGCGATATCGAGAAGACGGCTGATTCCATTCAGTCTGTAATAAATGTCAAAGACAACACAACATTAGCAGAAACACTTAATAGTTTTTCCGAAAAAGTTGAACAATTAGGGAAACAACTAGGCTTTCAATTGAAAGATAGTCCACTTACTAAACAACAACCTCAACAACAGAAAGAAAAAGTAGCGTTGACCATTCCTACTGAACAAGTTTTTTCAATTCATAATGTTGAAATTGGAAATCTCAAAGAAGATATTGAACATAATTTAGGAAACGCAAACCGAATATCCTTTAATGAATACGGGACGGATTGGTATACCTATCACCAGAATTATCAGGATTTCTTTATGGTCATGTATGACGAAAACAACAAAGCCGCCGGTTTGTATACCAACCAAGATTTAATTGCTTCAAAGAACGGCATTAAACTCGGAAGCTCGAAAAAAACCGTCCGTGAAAAGCTTGGGGAGCCTTTAACGAAAATTCAAAAAGGGTTCACGGTATACCAACTGCAGGAAAATAGTGATAATGATTTGTTTTTAATTAAGGGAACCTATGTTACCGTCTTTTATGATAAGCATGAAAATAATACAGTTACCGCCATACAATTGATCAACAAAGACTTTGAAGAGGGGAAAGCGGATTTCTACACAAAAGGGAATCCAGCTTTAAAAGAAGGCTTTGAGTATCAGTTATTTGATTTGACAAATGCTGCACGAGTCAACCATCAACTGCCTGTATTGACATGGGATGAGCATGTTCGCGAAACAGCCCGTAAACATAGTACCGACATGGCAGTCCATCAGTATTTTGATCACACCAACCTTAAAGGACAATCTCCGTTTGACCGGATGAAAGAGGACGATATCACCTTTCATTTGGCAGGCGAAAACCTGGCCTACGGCCAATTTAGCAGTATTTTCGCCCATGAAGGTTTAATGAACTCACTTGGGCACCGGGAAAATATCTTACGTAAGGGTTATGAGTATTTAGGGGTGGGCGTGGCATTTAATAATGAATCACAACCATACTACACGGAAAATTTCTTTGCAAAATAGATAATAAACGCAAAACCTTCCTATTACTTTAGGAAGGTTTCAGACTGTCGACAAATCCGAAGGATTTCGGGTTTTAAATTGACAGTCTTTTTTGTTTGGCTACATTAAACTAGTCTGTTGATTTCCGTTCCAGGCGGCTTCGCTTTCCGCGGGCGGTTCGGGGAG
>NZ_JBHHJU010000023.1:0-88329 GCF_042136325.1 Neobacillus sp. KR4-4 | reverse complement strand
CCGTCCGCCGCTAGACTCCGAAGAGTCTCGCTCGACTTGCATGTATTAGGCACGCCGCCAGCGTTCGTCCTGAGCCAGGATCAAACTCTCCAAGAAAGTTGATTAGCTCATTTGTTACGTTGGCTTAACTTCTTAAAAGAAGCTAAAATTTATTGTTTGTTTGCACGATTTTGTTTGTTTAGTTTTCAAAGAACAATTTTATCATCGCTCAGAAGCGACTTTATTAATATAACATAAGTTATTAAAAACTGTCAATAACTTTTTAACCGCCACTTACGAAAACATTTTTTCAATGTCTTGCAGCGACGGTTATTAATATACCAAGTATTCCTTATTAGGTCAATACGTTTTTATTCTTTTTTACAATAATTTTTTATTAAGACGATAACCTCTATGAAAAACACCCTGGCCTTTTGTCTCTATATTCACTACATCGATTAAATGTTTATCAATTAAATATTCAAGTAATACTCCCAGGTCAACAGAGTAAGGAATTAATTCCTGTTCACTCATAATTTCATTGAATAACCAAACTTCCCTGCTGCTAAGTACTTCTAAAAAATGACCTGTCCCCATTTTAGTTCTTGAATGAATCATAAACTCACTTGCAAGGAATAATAGTTCGAGTCTTTTTTCAAGCGTTTCTTCACTATACACAAGTTCCTCGTATAATTTATAAATTTCAGGCTCTATCTGTTTTACTTGATTCCAAACCGTTAACTCTGGATGAAGCCCATTTTCTAACACAGCTAACCTTGCAAGATGATGCAAGGAATGAACAACATAATTGTAGGCATCTAAAAACTGATGACTTTCAAATAAAGCTTTTCCATCCACATAGCGTCGAATCAATTTTGCAAATTCTAAACCTATTTTTATTTTGCGCCCATTAAAAGGAAAATCACGCAATTCTGTTTTTAAATTGGCTACATATTCGTTCCGATCAAAAATGATTTTGGCCTCATAAAGCCATTCAAATATTTTCCGATTCGATCCTAATAAAATCCATTCATTCAACTGCTCTTCCGTGATGATATGCATGGCTGCCTTTTTATCGTGGTAGGTATAATGCTTAATAAATAGGGGCTGCTCTGCTTCTTTGACAAGGACTAACAAGATTACATCAAATGAATCTGTTATATGACTTAACTTTTGTTTTTTTTCTACCATCAATACTCCAAGAGTATTCAATTGGCTCGCCCGTTCTTGATAAATAGGCCGAAGGATATCTTCCATCTATTATTCCTCCATTTTTTTCAGGTAGCAATATAACTTCGACAATGATAACAAATCTCCTTCTTTCTTCGGAGACAAATTTCGACATTTCTCATCCTTGCTTTTTCCTTCTTACCATAATTATGGTATAGTTTCTCTAGGAGGGAGTAACATGGCAAGATATTCGAGTAAAATAAATAAAATTCGTACCTTTGCATTATCATTAATTTTTATAGGTTTCATTGTTATGTATGGCGGGATCTTTTTTCGAACTTCTCCACTTATTATGACCATTTTTATGATTTTGGGCCTTCTTTTTATTATCGCAAGTACTATTGTTTATTTTTGGATTGGTATGCTATCAACAAAAACTATCCAAGTAACATGCCCTAACTGCGGAAAGCATACGAAAATGCTTGGTCGAGTGGATATGTGTATGTATTGTCGTGAACCATTAACCCTTGATCCTAATCTAGTAGGCAAGGAATTTGACGAGTCATATAATAAAAAATAAGAAAATAAAAGAGGAAGACTAAACCATTTTGCTAAAAAGCTACTGTGGTTAAGTCTTCCTTCTTTATTCACAAAAATCTGCTACTTTAAGGTTAATGAACCTCTTTACTTGCACATTCCGGACAGGAACCATAGATTTCCATACGGTGGTTTTCAACTTTGAAACCTGTTACATGGGAAGCTAGGTGCTCCACTTCATCTAAGCCTGGATATAGAAAATCAACTATTTTTCCACACTTTTCACAGATGACATGATAATGATGAGATGTAACGAAATCAAATCGGCTTGAAGCATCCCCAAATGTCAGTTCCTTCACAAGACCTACTTCACGAAATACTCGCAAATTATTGTAAACCGTCGCCACACTCATATTCGGAAATTTTCCTTCAAGGGCTTTATAAATATCATCTGCAGTAGGATGTGACATCGAGTTTATTAAATATTCAAGTATCGCATGACGTTGTGGAGTAATGCGTACCCCTGTTTCCTTTAAGGTATCCAACGCTTCTTTTAACTGATTCATCGCCATGCACCTTCTTTCTAAAAAATATTCTTACTTTATAATTGTTATAATTAATTTTACTAAGTAAAATGTACTTTTGTCAATATTGTTATCTTATTAACAAATAATGTTTATTATCCTTTTCCATGTAATGTTTGTTCAGATGCACTTAATTGAAAATTTACATAGCGTGCAGTTACAAACAATAAGTCGGAAAGTCGATTTAAATAAGCTAATACAAGTGGATTAACCTCTTCACCTAATCCAACAGCGCATCTTTCTGCCCTCCTTGCTGTTGTTCGCGCCACATGGAAAGCAGCACCTGCAGGATGTCCCCCTGGCAAGATAAAATTTGTTAACACTGGAATTGCCTCATTTCATTCATCAATCTGTTTTTCCAATTCTTCAACATCTGATAAAGCAAGTGCCCACTTCACTTCCATTCCTTTTGGGGTGGCCAGTTCTGCACCTACATGAAAGAGATTTGTTTGTATTTTATGATATATAGTATCAATTATTTCTTTCCCTTGAAAATTTTCCTTATTTAAATAGCTAAGAGCAAGACCAATCATTGAATTGGTTTCATCACAAGTGCCATATGCTTCCACACGTAAATCGTTTTTCGCCACTCTTTTTCCGTATATTAGTGAAGTTGTTCCTTTATCACCAGTTTTAGAGTAAATTTTCATTTATTAAACCCCCTGTTAATAAGAGCGCCTACAAGGCATTATTATGCGAGCATTTTTTTCATCATAACACCTGTCACTATATTTAGAAAACTCAAAATATAAAAACCCTTTGTATCTCCATAAAAAAAAGGGCCACTATGGACCCAAAATTTATCTGAGGAGGTATGCCCTAATAAAAGGATATTCAATCTGACGTAACTTGCATTGGACAAATGCCTTCCCTTAACAAAATAGGCTTCTGTTAAGGAATTAGCTGAGCTGCTCCCTTATGTATGATAAAGCCTCATCAACATGACCCTTGACTTTGACATTTCTCCATTCTTTCACGAGCTTGCCTTCCTTATCAATAATAAATGTAGACCTTTCAATTCCCATATATTCTTTACCAAAGTTTTTCTTTAACTTCCACACTCCGAAATTTTCTGCTAATTGATGTTCTGTATCTGCTAGAAGAAGAAAAGGCAATCCATATTTCTCGACAAATTTTTGATGACGGTCAACTGGGTCTGGACTTACCCCCAAAATAACTGCATCCACTTCAGTAAATTTTTGAATTTGATCTCGAAAATCGCATGCTTCTGTAGTACATCCTGGCGTCATATCCTTTGGATAAAAATACAAAACGATATTTGTGCCTCGGAAATTTGATAGATTTACTGTCTCGCCATTATTGGCCTCTAACTCAAAATTTGGTACTTGCATTCCAATTTCAACCGTCATCATTTACCACTCCCATATAATAATTCCTTTAGGTAAGCGTAACAAAATTCACCCATATAAAACAACTATCCTGCATCACTTATAATGTTTCCCGGTCAAACATAACTCGAGCTACAAAAGCTGCCGGTAATGTATATCCAATCAACGCCTCTGTTACTGTAATAATCCTGCCTATCCCCTGTGGAATGACATCACCATTTCCGACTGAAAATAAGGTCATCGCACTAAAATAAAAACTAGTCTCAAAAATATTCCTGTTATCTTGATTATTAACTTCCATTAGTAAGGACATGCCAATTAACTCAAAAAGTAAATAAATAAGTCCAAAGCCAAGAATAACCGTCAAATAAACCGAGCCTAAATACAAAAAATTATCAATGGATACTAACTTATCTTTAACTGTATTAGGAATAAAAAGCGTTCTTAAACTCATGAAGATGCAAAAAATAACAATTGGAAGCAAGAAAAAAAACACAATAAACCACCTCAAAATTTTACTTTTTGTAGTTTATTTCTATGCTAGCTTGGACAATAAAATATCTGTTAAAACTAATTCCCTGCTCCTCTATATTTCTTTACACCTTGATTCCAAATCATTACAGCAATGAGGAAGAAAACAACACCAATAACAGGTGTTAAAAATGAATACCAAAACCATTCCTTTTTGCCAAGGAAAAAGGCAGCGGGGTAAACACCAACAAAGGCAAATGGCAGCACCCATGTTAAGACAAATCGAATGAGTTTATTGTAAATATTTACTGGGTACCTGCCATAATTGCTAATGTTGTACATCATGGGCATTAGCGACGTACGAGCGTCTGCCCAAAAACTAATGCAGGCAATCATGATGAAAACTCCTCCATAAACAAGTGCCCCACCAATGACAAAAAGGATAAATAGAAATGGATCAAACCAATGCAATGAAAGATCCAGTCGGTTTCCGGCATAAAACATCACAGCAATTCCTGTAAGAGCTCCTAATAAGGACTCTAGTTCAAGCCTCTCAAGGATGATTTGAAAGAGACTATGGATAGGTCTGGTTAAGATTCGATCCAATTCCCCCTTCACGATATACCGTTCATTAAAATCCCAAATGTTAAAAAATGCAGAAAAAACAGCAGATGGGACGAGAAAAAATCCATAAATAAAGATGATTTCATCCCTGCTCCAGCCATTGAGTAAATTGGTATGACCAAATACAACTAATATAAAAATTAAATTTATCACTTGTGATAATAGATCTGAGAAAAATTCAACAATAATATCGGCTCGATATTGAAGTCTCGTTTTTAAATACTGTGATAGGTATTGAAAAAACATCGAAATATAGAACAACTCTAACTCTTACCCCCCTTGAATAATCAATTGTTTCTTTGCCAAGGACCAAAGAATTTGGATTGGAAAAAATAACAGTATTACCCAAACAAATTGTTGAGTGATTGCATCAATGGCCTGTGCTTGAGAAAAACCTTTGGTCACAATCATACTCGGAAAATAACTAATTCCTTGAAAGGGAAGATATTTCATCACAGCCTGGGCCCAGCCCGGAAAAAAACTAATCGGCAGTAACAGCCCAGAGAACAAATCAATGACAACACGTTTGGCTCGAATCAGCCCAGAATTATTATATATGAAGAAAGTAGTAATTCCTGTTAGTAAATTCAACTCCGTATTTATAAAGAAACTCAACAAAATGGAAATGGCAAACAATCCCCACACACTTAGATCCCACGTAAATTTAACTGGAAAGACAAAATAAACGATGATCAACCCCGGTGCCGAAAAAAAGAATAGCCTGAAAATCCCTTCCCCTAACCCTTGCATAACTTTCATCCCCAAGTAGTTGTAGGGTCTAATTAATTCAACTGCTACTTTACCCTCCATAATTTCCAGGGCCATTTCACGATCAAGGTTGTTAAAGTAAAAGGCACGGGCCATCCAGGAAACAGCAACATATGTGGTCATCTGCGTAACTGAAAGACCAACAATTTGCTCTTTATTCCCGTAAATCGCAGACCATAGAAAATAATAGGCACCAATATTAATACTATAGATTAAAATTCCCGTGTAATAATTGGTCCGGTATGCAAGCATCATTAAAAAGCGGATTCTAATCATCTCAAGGTATTTATCCACTTATACCGCACCCTTTTCATAAATATTTCGAATAATTTCTTCCGTCGACGTTTCATTTATTTTGATATCTTTTATTTTAATAGCAGCTACCAACTTGGCTATGACTTGAGAAATAACTTCATCATTATCTTCCAGCGTAGCCGTAAAGATTTGCTCTTTTTCGTCCAGGTCCCACTTTACAGGAATTTCACTGGTGAGGCTATGTACAGCAGACAGTTCGACATGTTCAAGAAACTGAAATTGAATCTCTTTCCCTTCCCCCCATTTCTCCTGAAGATTCTTTAATGCCCCATCATATATGACCTTACCTTCATCTAACATGATTACTCGCTCGCACAATGCCTCAATATCTGTTAAATCGTGTGTAGTTAAAAGGATCGTAGTCTGATATTTCTCGTTAATCTCTTTTAAAAATTCACGAATTTTCAGCTTTACAAGCACATCTAATCCAATCGTTGGTTCATCCAAAAATAATAATGGCGGATTGTGAATGAGTGCAGCAGCAAGTTCGCATCTCATTCTCTGACCTAGCGATAATTTTCTTACTGGTTTATCTAGCAGCGGTTCGATATCTAACGTGCGAATCACATGACTCATGTGGCTGTTATAATCTTCATCGGACACCTTGTACACTTTTTTCAAGAGGCGAAAGGATTCTTGAACGGCGATATCCCACCACAATTGAGACCGTTGTCCGAACACAACCCCAATTGTCTGGACAAATTTTTCTCGTTCTTTATGCGGGTTCATCCCGTTTACCACGATTTCTCCTGATGACGGAGTTAAAATTCCGGTCAGCATTTTAATGGTGGTTGATTTTCCTGCGCCATTCTCACCGATATAACCTACCATTTCACCTTTTTTCACAGAGAAATTAATATCATTAACGGCAGGAACAATTTTATAATTTCTTGTTAATAAATCCCTAAATGCTCCTTTTAAACCAGTTCGGCTGGAATATGCCTTAAATTCTTTTCGCAAATTATTAACTTCTATTACATTATTCATTTTCTCCCCCCAAAACAATGACCTAGAAATTTAGTTTAGCCAAATAAGATTGATAAAACAACAAGCACGCATTCATGAAATATCCGAATAGTTAAACAGACAAAAATTAGCTGAAAAAGTGCTAAAATGGGATAGAAGTAATTGAAGGAGGGAAATATATGAAATTTATTAATTCAGAAAGATTACATAATGAAGCACTTGAACATATTGTGGGCGGAGTAAACAGTCCATCACGTTCCTATAAAGCCGTAGGCGGCGGAGCACCCGTTGTAATGGAACGGGCTCAAGGGGCATACTTTTGGGATGTGGACGGAAACCAATATATTGACTATCTAGCTGCCTATGGGCCAATTATCACTGGTCATGCCCATCCCCACATTACTGAAGCAATCAAACACGCCGCAGAAAGTGGTGTATTATATGGAACACCCACACCACATGAAGTTAAATTTGCAAAAATGTTGAAAGAAGCCATTCCTTCGATGGAAAAAGTTCGGTTTGTAAACTCTGGGACAGAAGCTGTCATGACAACAATACGCGTTGCCCGGGCTTATACTGGAAGGGATAAAATCATTAAATTCGCAGGCTGTTATCATGGTCACTCTGACCTTGTCCTGGTTGCGGCAGGCTCCGGTCCATCTACATTAGGTACACCAGATTCTGCAGGTGTCCCAAAAAGTATTGCACAAGAAGTAATAACAGTACCTTTTAATGATATTGAACCATTTAAAGAAGCATTAGAGAAATGGGGGGACCAAATTGCTGCTGTATTAGTGGAGCCCATCGTCGGAAACTTCGGGATCGTCGAACCAAAACCTGGATTTCTACAGCAGGTCAATGACTTAACCCACGAAACAGGTGCGCTTGTGATTTATGATGAGGTCATTACAGCGTTTCGGTTTATGTACGGTGGTGCCCAAAATTTATTAGGAATCGAACCTGATTTAACCGTCCTTGGAAAAATCATTGGCGGCGGTCTTCCAATTGGCGCGTATGGTGGACGGAAGGAAATTATGGAAACAGTTGCCCCGCTGGGCCCCGCCTATCAAGCAGGAACAATGGCAGGAAATCCAGCATCCATCCTATCTGGAATTGCCTGTCTCGAAGTCCTAAAACAAGAAGGAATTTATGATTATCTAGACCGTTTAGGTGCCTTTCTTGAGAATGGGATTTTAGAGGCTGCGAAAGAATATAATATCGACATAACAATCAATCGATTGAAAGGTGCTCTAACTATTTATTTTACAAAGGAAAAAATTGAAAACTATGTTCAAGCAGAAAATACAGACGGAGAAACATTTGCAAAGTTCTTTAAGCATATGCTCCATCAAGGCATAAATCTTGCTCCATCCAAATATGAGGCATGGTTTTTAACAATCGCACATACAGTTGAGGATATTGAGGCTACTTTACATGCAGTAAGAAATGCATTTTCTTTACTCTCGAACGAATAAATATACAATTTTTATGCACAAAAGGAAGTGGAAATCACTTCCTTTTATTCTTTTAAACCCTTTGAAAACGTTTACATTAACATATTCACTAATCAAATCAGTGCCTTTTATCCACTATTTTCTTATCCAAAATAATGTATATTTATTTGATTTCTGAAAATTCTTATGATACTATTAAATTACTAATTTTTTAATTTATCCTTTAACTATATACCCCGTTAAAGTGACAAACGAATACACAACCACGAATTTATACTTAAACTTTTAGTTTCATAGGAGGTGAATGGCCTTAGTAGATTACTGCTAAAGCCTAATATGATGACACAAAAATGGACCCCTTCCCTATTTAAAGATTTCCACAAACAAGAACATGATGCTTGCGGAATCGTTGCATGTCTTGAAAAATCTAAGCGTCCAACTAGAAAAAATATTTTTGATTGTATAGACGCGCTTGTGACCATGAATCATCGCGCTGGATTTATAAATGGTGAAGGCGACGGTGTCGGCATTCATACCGATATCCCAGTGGAGCTTTGGAAAGAAAAATTGCTTCAAGCAGGTCAAGAACCAACACTTGCTGAAAAAGAAGAATTTGCTGTTGGGCATGTTTTTATTAGTCAAAAAGTAAACTGGAAAACTACCAAACAGGAATTACTTAATAAGCTAGAGAAATACGGCTTTGATGTAGTATTTGAATCAGATCAAGTAACGGATTCTTCTGCACTTGGCCCAATCGCCATCCAGGAAAACCCTATTTTCTGGCAATTTGCCTGTCTTTCTTCAATAACTGGCCAAGAATTAACCAAGAGCCTTTTCGAAGTATTAATTGATTTTGAATCAAATGATCAAGTTCATGTTGCTTCATTAAGTCACAACCATGTCGTATACAAGGTAATGGGTGCAGGAGATATTCTCCCACGTTTCTACCATGACCTTGCGAATCCACTTGTGGCTTCAACCATGACACTTGGACATAATCGTTATTCTACAAATACTTTATCAAGCTTCTTCAGAGTACAGCCATTTAGTGTTCTTGGACATAATGGAGAAATTAATACCATTGCCAAACTTCGAGATGAAGCAAGAATGATTGGTGTACCCCTTGTCAAAGATGGCAGTGACTCTCAAGATTTAAGCCGGACAATGGAAACATTAATTTGCCGCGAAGGTTTTTCATTATTTGAAGCAATCGATGTATTATTCCCGCCAATTATCAATGAAATTAAGGCATATCCTGAAAATCTTCAAGATTTATATACTTACCTAAGAGAAGCATGGGGGCATTTTGCTCAAGGTCCTGCAGGGATTATTTCAAGATATGGTGATGAAGCCGTATTTAGTGTTGATGCACTAGGACTCCGTCCGCTGTGGATGCTCGAGACAGAAAGCTCTTATTTATTTTCCTCTGAACCAGGAATCATTTCTTCGAGCGAATATGTTAACGAACCAAAGCCTTTAGCACCAGGTGAAAAGGTTGGCTTTAAATGGAATGGTGAAACGCTGGAGGTTTTTGAGCAAGATCGTTTTCAAACTGAAGTCTATTCCCGTTTTTCTGAAAAGCTAAATATTAGTGAAGTTAGGGCTCGTTTGCTACCTCCTTCATTAGGAAAAACAGTTACGATGACATATCCTGACAAAATCCATAATGGACAATATAAAGCATTTGGCTGGGAACGAGATCATATTCAATTAATCGAACAAATGGCGGAAAAAGGTGTGGAACCAATTCGATCTCTTGGTCATGATGCACCACTAGCTGCACTTAATCCAGAAAGAAAAAATATTGCTGATTATTTTAAAGAAAGTGTTGCGGTTGTAACGAATCCTGCAATTGACCGGGACCGTGAGACTGAACATTTTTCAACACGTGTCATTATTGGAAAGCGTCCAACTCTATTCAATAAAGAACATAGCGAAACAGTTATTGAATTAACTACCCCTTTATTATTGGAAGGGAAAGCAGGCTATGACTTATCTGAGAGTTTAAATCAACCAAGTTTTGATCAAGTTGTCTCTCATTTTCAGGCACGGAAGCTTGTAACTTTTATTGCTGCTACATTCAGTAAAGAAGAAAAACTAGAGCAAGCGTTAGAAAGACTTGCAAATGAAGCCGTTCAGGCAGTTCAAGCAGGAAAAACTTTACTTGTTCTTGATGATGCAAAAGCACATCAGGAAGATTCTTATTGGATTGATCCGCATTTAGTAACTTCAGTCATTGATCAGGCACTTGTTAAAGCAGAAATAAGAAGAGAATGTTCTTTAGTCCTACGTTCTGCTGCAATTCGTTCACTTCATGACATCATTACGGCATTCGGATTAGGTGCAGACTTAATCAGCCCTTACTATATGTTCCTAACGGTTCTTGACGAGACATCAAAACCTCTAATAAACCTTTATAGTGCACTTACTAAAGGGCTAGAAAAAGTAATTTCAACAATTGGTATTCATGAACTACGCGGATACGGCCGATTATTCTCAAGTATCGGCTTACATGAGGATATTGCCAATCTATTAAACATTGTTAACTTTTTTGGTTCGAAAGAACTTGAAACTGATTTTGAAGCAATGAAACTTGATGCTTTATCAAGAGCCGAAGATTATCACAATGAAAAGGAAAGAGTCGGAAAGACTTTCCATCTCTTCCCACGGATTTGGAAGGCAATTGGTGAAGTAGCATCTACTGGGGATTACGATGTTTATCGTGATAAAATCACCGAACAAGAAACAGAGAATCCAACAACGATCCGTCATTTAATTCAGCTTAAACCAAGTAATAAACAGTTAGTACCAGAAGATGTCGACCTTCGTGTCGGTGACCATGATTTACCGTTCATTATTTCTTCCATGTCCTTTGGTTCTCAGAATGAAACAGCATTCAGAGCCTATGCCGAAGGTGCAGACCGTTTAAATATGGTTAGCTTAAATGGTGAAGGCGGAGAAATTAAAGATATGCTCGGTAAGTATCCAAAAACAAGAGGTCAGCAGATTGCCTCAGGAAGATTTGGTGTAAATGCTGAACTTCTTAACTCTTCTAACCTATTAGAAATTAAAATTGGTCAGGGGGCAAAGCCTGGTGAAGGTGGTCATCTTCCAGGTTCGAAGGTTACAGCAAAGGTTGCTGAAGCACGTAATGCAACCCTAGGTTCCGATTTGATCTCTCCATCTAACAATCACGATATCTACTCAATTGAAGACTTAGCGCAAATGATCTTAGAATTGAAGACGGCAAATGATCAAGCAAAAATTGCAGTTAAAGTCCCTGTTGTACCGAACATTGGAACAATTGCAGTTGGTATTGCAAAAGCAGGAGCAGATATTATCACTTTGAGCGGATTCGATGGCGGAACAGGTGCTGCAAGAATTCACGCACTACAGCATGTTGGATTACCAGTTGAAATTGGCGTAAAAGCTGCCCATAATGCCCTGCTTGAAAGCGGCCTTCGTCACAAAGTAGAACTTTGGGCTGACGGCGGTATGAAAAGTGCAATGGACGTTATGAAAATTATGCTCCTTGGTGCTAACCGTGTTGGCTTTGGGACATTATCGATGCTGGCAATTGGTTGTACGACCTGCCGTGGCTGCCATTTAGATACTTGTCACGTCGGTATTGCCACTCAAATTGAATCAGAAGCACAGGCAAAAGAACACGGTCTACGACGTTTTGTGCCAAGACAATTAGATTTAGCTGTACAAGGAATAATGAATCTCTTTACTGCATTTGCAACAGAATTAAAGAGTCTATCGGCTTCAATTGGAGTTCGCAATCTACAAGATGCAGTTGGTCGTTCTGATTTATTAGAGCAAATGAAAGGCCAGGGTCAACTTAGCCTCTCTTATTTGCTAAAACCATTAGAAATCAGCCAATTTGCTAAAACAGAAGCGTCAAAATCAATTGAAGAGGTGCAAATGCAAGTAGCTGTCGGAGCAGAGTACTTAGATGGCAGTGTGGATCAATTACACTCTTCTCGTGAATTTACTAGTGTTACATCCGAACAGCGAGTACTTGGAAGTCGTGTATCTTGTCACCGTGTCCGCGGCAGACTAGATGGTTCTTATAAGCAGTTACCATCGGTTCAGCTTAATTATAAAGACGGTTCCATTCCTGGAAATGGCTTAGGTGCCTATAATAGTGAAGGAATCGAAATCACTGTTAATGGCGGCGGTCAAGACGGCGTTGGAAAAACATCCTTTGGTGGGAATATCCAAATATTGAAATCAAAAGGTAAGAATGGTCAATACTATAATGGTTCGGTAGGAAAAGGGTTCGGCTATGGTGCTCAAAAGGGACTTCTTATCGCGCAAGGAAATGCAGACGCAAGAGCCGGAATACGACTTTCTGGTGCAGATTTAATCATCGGTGGTACAGTTAAAAAGCCACTTCCGGAAAATGAAGGTGGGAATATCGGTTCAAATGCAAATATCAAAGGGTTTGCCTTTGAATATATGACAAATGGCCGCGGCCTTGTACTCGGTGACCCAGGTCCATGGATTTGCGCAGGAATGACAGGCGGGGTTGTTTATATTCGTCAGCAGCCAGAAATGGGATTAACTAAAGAAGCCATTCAGAGAAGAATTGCTAAAGGTGCAAAAGTTTCAATTGTTGATCTAAATGAAAAGGGCAAACAGGATATTAACGAACTTTTAGGTAAATATACTGACCTGCTCGAACAGAATGGTCAGACAGTGGAAGCACAGCAACTTCGTGCACTACTAACGAATGTTGAAAATCACTTTGTGCAAGTACTTCCTGTCAAAGAACAAGCTGATCCATCTGTATCTACAGAATGATTTATAGAAACAAGTTTAAGGACGTCCGCTTTTTTAGCGGACGTTTTTTATTCCAACTTTTTTTTACAAATATCAAAAAAATTCATTTGATATCTCTTGATAATATGGGGTAATCCATGTATAGTAAAATTTTGCTTAAGAAAACCTTTTGAAAGGAAACCAATTAGAATGAAGTTAGGTGCCCGCATATTAAAAACGGGAATTGCTATTGTACTCTCACTTTACTTAGGTCAGTTGTTACACTCTCCCTCACCGGTATTCGCTGGCATTGCCGCCATATTCGCGATTCAACCAACCATTTATCGTTCCTATTTAACGATTATTGAACAAATTCAAGGAAATCTTATTGGGGCATTACTCGCAGTCGCTTTTGTTCTTCTCTTAGGAAATCATATTATTGTCATTGGATTAGCAGCAATTATTGTCATTGCCATTAATTTAAAGCTTAAACTTGAAAATACAATTGGATTATCGCTTGTTACATTAATTTCGATAATGGAAACCCCGGGTGGAAATTTTATTCCATTTGCTGGAATCCGCTTTTCGACCATTATGATTGGTGTATTTTCTGCCTTTATAGTTAATCTTTTATTTATGCCTCCAAGGTATGAAAACAAACTTTACTTCAAAATGACGAGCACTACTGAAGAAATCATTAGATGGATTCGGTTAAGCACACGTCATGACTTTGATCATAATCTACTAAAATCAGATATTGTAAAATTAAAAGAGAATATTATTCAAATGAATCAGTTTTACACGATGTATAGAGAAGAACGCAGCTATTTTAAGAAAAAGAGCTTAGAAAAATCACGTAAGCTTGTTATCTATAGGCAAATGCATTCAGCTGCCAAGAAGGCACTGGATACATTAAAAAGGCTTCATCGTTTTGAGAATGAATTATTACATCTTCCAGCGTCATTTCAGCAAGCCATACAAGAACAATTGGATTGTCTCATTTACCATCATGAACAACTTATGCTTAGATTCATTGGTAAAATTCCAACCTCTCCCACTGATTCTGAAAATAATGTTTGCTTAAATAAAAAGCAATTATTTGATTTGTTTTTACTCCACCAACAAAAATTTACTGAGCATGACCAGCCGCATTTATTTCATACAATGCAAATCATAGCTTCGATTATCGATTATGGCGAACAGGTTGAACACTTAGATACTTTAATTACAAGTTTTCATTCATATCATCATAATGAAGTATCGATTGAAGAAGACATTCTATAAAAAGAAACCGAAGCAATTATTCTGCTTCGGTTTCTTTTTGTTCTAATTGTTGAACTTGAAAAAGTTTATAGTAATTTCCTTGTTTCGCCATTAACTCATCATGTGTCCCTATTTCTACGATTTGACCATGTTCAATCAGGACAATTCGATTGGCATGAGTTATGGTGGATAATCGGTGTGCAACGATAAAAGTGGTCCTATCCTTAGCTAATGCTTCTAGTGATTCTTGTATTGCATGCTCACTCTCTAGATCCAGAGCAGATGTTGCCTCGTCAAGTATTAAGATAGGCGGATTTTTTAAAAAGACTCGGGCAATCGCCACTCGTTGTTTCTGTCCTCCTGAAAGCTTAACTCCTCGTTCGCCCACCCTTGTATTGTACCCTTCAGAAAGGTTTAAGATAAACTCATCAGCATTAGCAGCTTTTGCAGCCATATAGACCTCTTCTTCAGATGCATCTGGCTTCGCCAATAAAATATTATCCATTACCGATTCACTAAACAAGAGATTATCCTGAAAAACGACACCAATTTTGTCCCGTAGAGATTGAACCTTAAAGTTTCTGATATCTATCCCGTCTAATGTGATTCTCCCACTTGTCACATCATAAAAACGGGGAATCAAACTAACTAGCGTTGACTTCCCCCCGCCGCTCATTCCTACCAGGGCAATCGTTTCCCCCTTTTTCACATGTAAATTAATATCTTTCAAGACTCTCTCTTCGTTCGCCTCGTAGCTAAAAGACACATTTTCAAATGAAATATCACCGTGTACTTGATTACAAACTTGAGCATCTGGGGAATCAACGATATCATACTTCTCATCTAAAAATTCAAACACCCTGTCCATTGATGCAAATGATTGAGTAATTGTTGTAGAGGAATTCACCAATCTTCGCAATGGATTGTAGAGCTTATCAATATAGGCAAAAAATGCAACCATCGTCCCTAATGATAGCTGGTTCTGAATGACAAGATAAGCAGAATAGCCAATCACAATTAATGGGGCAATATCTGTAATGGTATTAACTGCAGAAAATGCCTTTGCATTCCAGCTGGTATGCTGTAAGGCCTTTTCCAAGAAATTCTTATTTTGCTTATCAAATTGACCCTGTTCAAAATCTTCTATCGCAAAGCTTTTAATTACCGGCATACCTTGAACACGCTCATGCAAATAACTTTGCACCTCCGCAAGTGCTTGTGAACGTTGCCGAGTCAGCTTTCGTAGATTCCCAAAAAAATAACTAATCGAAAATGCGTAAAGTGGAAACAACAATATTGATACGAACGTTAGCTTCACACTCATTGAAAACATAAGAATAATGGCGATAATAATTGTGGCAATATCCAGCCAAAGATTCATTAATCCGGAAATGACAAACGTTTTCGTCTGTTCCACATCATTAATGACACGTGAGATTATTTCCCCCGCACGATTATTTGAAAAATATTTAAAACTTAACTTTTGAATGTGAGTATACATCGTATCACGAATATCATAAAGGATTTTACTTGAAGTCCACTGGGCAAAATATTGACGGTAATATTCAATCGGCGGTCGCAGGATGACAAAAACAACAAGCATAATAACCAGAATGAATAAGAGCTTTTCAAGCTTCTCGTCGTGAGAAAGAGTATGACTACCTACAATGTCATCCACAACATATTTAATCAATAGTGGTATCATAAGCGGAATAGAAAATTTAATTACCCCAATGATGATTGTCCCTATCACTTGGAACCGATACGGTTTTACAAATTGCAGATACCTTAGAATACTGCTCAAAATAGCCCTCCTTTCAAAAAATAATAAGAAGCATGCTATACCTATTACTTTTTTACAATAATAAAATCACATTGTTTGCTTCCTTTACACAAAAGCAAATAAAAACCTGTTGATTACATCAACAGGCGCGTAATATCCTCTTTACCCATCTAACGTCTGTATGTTAAATAACGTTCATACCAAATATCAATAAAATCTGGTGCAAATGGGCCATTCCGTTGCCGAATCCATTGAATCAGTTTTTCCACATTCCTTTTTAGGATTTGATCAATCGGATCTGGATAATTCATTTCACGGCGATGACGTTCATACTCATCTTCGTCTAGTAAATTAAAAGTCATATCTGGAAACACCTTAATATCTAGATCATAATCAATATACTTTAGTGCTTCGCCATCAAAAATAAAAGGGGAACTGATATTACAGTAGTAATAAATACCATCCTCACGAATCATTCCAATTACGTTAAACCAGTATTGTGAATGGAAATAACAAATGGCAGGTTCTCTTGTTATCCATGTTCTTCCATCTGATTCTGTTACTAGTGTTCGGTCATTGCCTCCAATAACCAAATTCTGTGTCCCCTTTAATACAGTTGTTTCTTCCCAGACGCGATGGATGTGCCCATTGTGCTTATAGCTATGTATTTGCATTGGTTCACCTTCGATGGGTACGCCCATGTTTCTCCCCTACCTTCATTCCTGAACGCTTTGCAACCCTATTTAAACCGTTAGATAAATAATGACAAAAGGTAACAAAGTACAATTCCTATTTATTACTATTATTATAACGGTTGAGAACAGATTTTAAAACAAAAGAGCCATATTTCGATGGCTCTTTGTAAAAATTTGCGAATTTTTTAGGGAATTCTTTGTTTTTCCACCTAAAAGGAAGGTGTTAAGTTCATTTCCCGATAGGAATTGATTACTTCTTCTGTCTGCTTTTCAAAAGTGGACTGGATCCCTTTTAACTCATCTTTCATCAGCCGGATCTCTGATTGGATACTTTCAAGATCCGTTGACTTGTGTAACATTTGAAGCTCTGCTTCGATTTGTTGACAACGCTCAAGTTCTCCTTGAAGAAATAATAATTTCTCCATCGTCACCAATTGCTCGGAAACTAATCTGTTAAAATGATCCATTTCCCTCACCGCCTTCTTATTAGTTCCTAATATGTATTCTTGACCAAGTTGTATTCTCCTTTGAAAATTTATGTAGACATTAGAGAAGTTTTGTCGAAAATAGAAAAGCGGAGGCGCTGGAGCTAGACAGTTTTCTAAGTACAATGACACAGAAAGAAGACACTCTATTCGAATCTAGAGTGTCTTCTTGGTTTTTAACTATTATTAGCTTTGACCAAATTGGCCATTGCCTTGGTTTTTACGGGCTTGAGATTGTTGGTTTTGTTGTCTTACTTCTTGGGCATCTGTTTGACTTGCAAATTCAGTTCCAAATTGGCCGGATGAGCCTTGAGAACCCTGAGCAAAACCAGATTGAGATCTTTGAGCAGATTGTTGGTTTTGTTGTCTTACTTCAGCAGCATTTGTCTCGCTCGCAAATTCAGTTCCAAATGAGCCTTGGGACCCAGATTGAGATTGAGCGTTTTGTTGTCTTACTTCCTGGATGTTAGTTCCAGCTGAAGTTTTGTTTGGCTGTTGATTGAATTTTGCCAAGTTAATCACCTCCACGAATATAATGTAACCATGCTTCGTGGAGATTATCCGAAAAAAATATTATTTAAAAATAATTAAACGAGTAATGAAATTCCACCATCGATAATGATGGTCTGCCCCCTAATCATGCTCGATTCCTCTGATAAAAGGAACATCACACAATTTACCATATCCTCAATTTCCACCATTCGTCCTGCAGGAGTTTTTTCTTTTGCCTCTTGAAGCAGTTCTTCACGATTTGGAAAATGCTTTAATGCTTCCGTATCGACTGCGCCTCCTGAAACAGCATTAACGACGATATTTTTAGGAGCTAATTCAACCGCCAAATATCTTGTAAGTGCTTCTAAGGCCGCCTTTGAAACGCCAACGACCGTATAATTTTCTAAATAGCGAATAGATCCCAGAGAACTAATGCTGACAATTTTACCACCGCCAGTTCGTTCCATTAATTTTGCAGCTTCCTGTGCACAAAACAGCAAAGCTTTGCTATTAATATTTAAAGTCCAATCCCAGTGATTTTCTTCAAGTTCCATTACCGGCCGTTGTACTCCAGAGGCTGCATTATTTACAAACACATCCAGACGTCCAAATTCTGCATCAATTTGGGTGAACATATCTCTTATTTTCGCCACGTCGCCGACGTTTGCTTTAACAACGAGTACTTTTCTGCCTAATGCCTCTATTTGCTCCGCTGTCTCTAGAGCTGATTTTTTGCTTCTAGCGTAATTTATGACAATATCGTATCCTGCTTCAGCTAATCGAAGAGCTGTCGCCTTACCGATACCCCTGCTGCTTCCAGTGATGAGTGCTACTTTTTGAGTCATCAAACTATTCCCTTCTGTATCAAGTAATGTTTTTATTTTATCTTTTCCACGAATAGAAGACAATTAATATTAAACAATAAGAGTAAATTACCTTGGAAAGGAAGAAGTGCTTATGTATGTTGGACGTGATATGACCGAACTGTCAATGATGGCCAAATCTGATTGGAAAAGCAGTGAACTTGCTTTTTTTCATCATTCTTTGCAGCAAATTGCTCCCTATTTAAATAGTGAGGGACAAACGATTCATCGTGAAATTATTGAGGAAATAGAAAGCAGGGGAGGCATTAATAGACAAGAGGCAGATTATACACATGGAACGAAAACAGTATACGATTGAAAAAACGCCGCATTTTGCGGCGTTCATTCCTTTTGGCGTTCTAGATAAAGCTTAAGCATTTTTTGATAGGATACAGGGAAGGCAAATTCTTTCATTTCTTCTAACGAAACAAACTTCCACTCGTCACTTTCCTGAAAATCAGATTGGAACACACCTGTATATACATTAATGTTCCACACCAAATGAGAAAAAACATGTTCAAGCTGCCCAATAATTTTTTCAAGTTTTACTTTTATATTTAGGGAATGCTCAAATAATTCACTAATCTGCTCCCGATCATTTTGTAAGGGATGATGAATTTCAACATTAGGGAACTCCCATAAATTTGCGAGCAAACCTGTTGCCGGCCGCTTGTGAATTAATACCTTTCCATCACCATTTAATAGGATCGCGGCAGCTAGTTGAACATCTCGTGTCTTAGTTTTTTTGGTCTTTATCGGAAGTTCATTTTGAACTCCCTCTTCGAACGCTTGGCAATGCTCTCGAACAGGACATAATAAGCACGAAGGAGAGGTTGGTGTACAGATTAACGCTCCTAATTCCATTAAAGCTTGGTTAAAAGAGGATGGGTCCTCGTGTGAAATCAATTCTCGAACTGCTTTTTCAAATATTTTCCGTGAGGAGGATTTGGCAATGTCTTCCCATATGGAGAGAACTCTTGAAAACACCCTCATTACATTTCCGTCCACGGCAGGTTCAGGAATCCCGTAAGCGATACTTAATATGGCACCTGCAGTATAGGGGCCAACACCTTTCAGCCCAGCGATTTGCTCAGGACTATTTGGTACGATACCGCTATACTTCTCATTTACTTCCTTAACTGCTGATTGTAAGTTTCGTACCCTCGAATAATATCCGAGCCCTTCCCATGCCTTCAATACTTTATCTTCCTCCGCCTCTGCTAAAGCTTCTATGGTAGGAAACCACTCGATAAAACGATTAAAATAGGGAATGACTGTATCCACTCTTGTTTGCTGCAGCATGATTTCTGATACCCATATTTTATAAGGGTCTTGGTCTTTTCTCCAAGGTAAATCGCGTTGTTCGTGTTTAAACCAGGTAATTAAGTCTGATTGAAAAGCAGATTTGTTGATTTTCTCTATATTCTTTAGTTCAATAATCATAACTTTTGTTCCTCCAGATGTAGTTAAACTGTGTGAAAAAAGGCATTATAATAAGTAATATATTTGTTTTACGATAAATCACTGGAGCATGTTTGACAAGAATTTTATTTGAAGGAGGATTTCCTTTTGGATACAGGAACACACGTTGTTATGGGTATTGCTATAGGTGGTTTGGCAACTCTTGATCCTGTTGTCGCTAGCAGCCATGCCGCCACCACTAGTGTCTTAATTGCTACGATTGCCGGATCACAAATACCTGATATTGATACGGTTTTAAAGTTAAAGAATAATGCCATTTACATTCGCAATCATAGAGGCGTTACCCATTCCATTCCAGCTGTTATTTTGTGGCCGCTTCTCATAGTTGCCGTTATATATCCGTTTTTCACTGGAGCTAATCTATTTCATTTATGGGCATGGACATTTGCAGCGGTCTTTATTCATGTATTTGTTGATATATTTAATGCTTACGGAACACAAGCACTCAGACCCTTCTCTTCAAAATGGGTCGCCTTAGGAGTCATCAATACCTTTGACCCCGTTATCTTTGGAATTCATATTCTGGGGATCATTATTTGGGTATTAGGAGCAGATCCCGGCTATACCTTCTTAGTCATGTATGCCATCATTGTCGGATATTATATCATGCGCTTTAAGGCAAAACATCGTGTAATGGCTGAGATAAGAAAAAAAATACCGGATGCAACAGATATAATTATCGCACCAACAATGAGGTTCCATCAATGGAGAATTGCTGCCATGAATACGAAACAGTTCTTTGTAGGAAAGGCTATAAATAATGAAGTCGAGATATTAGATTACTTTAACCGAATACCTGTCCCAAAGACTCCAGTAATTGAAGCAGCAAAGAAGGATAAGAATCTATCAGCGTTTTTATCTTTTTCGCCAGTCTATCGGTGGGAAGTGGATGAATACACAGATTTTTACGAAGTGCGCTTTATTGATTTACGGTACCGGAGCAATGGCCATTATCCATTTGTTGCTGTTGTTCAATTAGATTGTGACTTGAAACCGATTAGTTCCTATACTGGCTGGGTATTTAGCGAAAAGAAATTACGGAAAAAATTAAGCATCATTCCAAGTTAAAAAAGCGCAAGCGCCCTGGACAGCGGCGTATGGCCTCCTCGAAAGCGCCAGCATCTTATCAGTAAAAAAAGCGGTGACGAAAAGTCACTCGCTTTTTCTAGTTTAAGCTATTTTTTTCCTGCTTCAGAAAGTCCTTGTATTTTGGGTTGGTTGCCACAAATTCGTGTAGCTTTTCCCCATAGTTTTCAATCCATTGCTTAACAATTCTCTCAGTCATGTCACTACCCTTATATTCTCTGCCTGCCTTTGCGTAGGTGGTTTCAAAATCTTCCCAAAGCAGTTCCACCCATGTCCTTGCTTGGTTATAGCTTAGTTGGTTATTTTTACTTAATAGCAGATTTGCTAATTCGTCATGGTAACTGTTCATGTTCACACCTCATTGCCAATTTCTTTTAACATAACCTAAATTAATAAAGCAGATACTAATGGTACGTGGTAAGCAATGAGAATGCTTTGCTTTTCACGTGCTCTCATTCCATTTTGGAGGTATAGCATGAGAAATAAAGAAACTGGGTTCCCAAATCAAAATAACAATAAACTCGAGGGAGAACCTCGGGCTAAGGCAGAATATGCTTCAAAAAGAGCAGATGGCACGATTAATACTCATCCACAAGAGCGCATGCGTGCATCTGGAGAGCGCGACGACGAATCGCCGCAAGTGTATAAATAGATAGCCATTAACATTGTTAATAAAGACAAGCCAGAGATTTACTCTTTGGTTTGTCTTTTCATTTTTTCTACTTTTTTAACAAAGAGATTGGCAATGCCTCTTCATGGCCATCCCCCTTAAGACGATACCCCCATGCAAACACACCGTTTAGATAGTCAATTTTAAAATATTGGCCTGGACTACCCTCGATTTCATAAAGTTCTCCTGGTTTAAACTCATTTGGATTCATTAGGTATGCTTTTGCCATTTGAACCTTTCGTTCTAGAACTGCAAACTCACTTACCATTCCCATTTGTTCTGCTTTTCGTGCTTTCTCCTGAAGTATGCCAATTTCCTGACGTAATTCATGTTCTGTCATTGTACTATAGCGTTTGTCCTGCTGCATTGTTCATTCACTCCCTATTAATCCCTTTATTTTAGTATAGTAATTTTTATATAATTAATAAAGTTTGAAATCAATGAAGGAGATTAGATATGAAAACAATCATAATTACTGGGGCTGGTTCTGGATTAGGAAAAGAATTGGCACACCTTTTTTCACAGAAAGGTTATCATCTACTTCTTACTGGGAGGACGGTTGAAAAGTTAACATCTGCTAGGGATGAAATTGTTGCTGATGGGGGAAAGGCTGATATTCTGCTCTTAGATATTCAAAACGGCGATGATGTATCAAAAAAAGTAAAAGAAATAAGCCATACATATACAATTTCCGGATTAGTCAATAATGCAGGTGTTGGGCATTTCGGTCCATTTGTCGAAATAAATGAACAAGACATGGTAGAAATGATTAATACAAATGTTTTGGGTACTCTTTTGATGACCAAAGAAATTTTACCTTATTTACTTCAAACGACTGATGGAAGAATAATGAATATTATTTCGACTGCAGGTTTGCGTGGAAAAGTAAATGAAGCCGTCTATGCAGCAAGTAAATTTGCTGTTAGAGGCTTTACAGAAAGTTTGCAAAAGGAATATGAAGATCACAGCATTAAAATAAATGCCGTTTATATGGGCGGTATGGACACTCCATTTTGGGATCATACCGACCATGTCAAAGACCCTTCCCGTTTCCGTACTCCAAAAGAAGTTGCAGAGATGATTATGGAACAAATCGATCAGGACTCCATTATTATTGAAAGTAAAAAATCATGACTCTTCTTGGTCATGATTTTCCACTTCTGCAAGGTATGATTCAATCAGTTCCATTGGGAAGCCTTTTCGATATAAAGCTTGCTTCATCTTTTGTTGAAATTCAAAGCCGCTAAACTTACTATATTTTCGGAGTGCCTTTTCACCTTGAAATCTGATTGCCTTCATATCCTCATCAGCATCGTTGTTTACTGACGCTTCATTAACGGCAATATTAATGACATCGTATGAATAACCTTTTCTAAGCAACAGATTCTCCAGCTTTTGTTTTTGGATTTTTAATGATTCTTTAGCGTTCTTTTCGTAAAACTTTCTGCTAATTTTTGCAGCTTTTTCAATTTGCTGCTCCAACGGATATTCCCCTAAGGCCAGCATAATTGTGCCTTCATCAATCCCTTTTTCCTTCAGTTCCATTTTGATGTTCGTTGGACCTTTGTCAGTAGTATTTGCTTGGGTTCGTACATAAGCAAAGGCAAATTCCTCGTCATTTATGTATTTCAATGCGGATAGTTTATGGATAATTTCATTAATGACAGGTTCTTCTATTTCCTTTGAAGTAAGGTAATCCTTGATTTCTTTTTCAGACCTCATCCTTCTTGATAAATAATGGATGGCTTTGTTATATGCTTTACGTATGTCGTCTTGATACTGAATTTCCATAAAGGAGAAATCGTCAAGTTCCATCCCTTTTTTTAATTGGAATTTGATCAGAACATCACTATCGACACTGAAGGCGAATTCCTCTCCCTTCCCCTTGCCGTAATCCATAAAAATATTAAAGCGATCCTGATTTTTTTGCTGAGTGGTGATCTTAGTAATCGTAGCCATGTCATTCACCTCAACATTACTTTACCATAATCCTCATAAAATACTGTAAGATAAACGTACTAAGGGGGCGGAAAAATTGAAAATCACCATTGCTGGTGGAACAGGCTTTGTAGGGAAAGCTCTGACGGAGCAATTGTTGAAAAACAATCATGAGGTAATCATTTTAACTAGAGGCAGAAAAAACACAAATGGAACTAATCGAATTCGTTTTGTTCAATGGCAAAGTGAAAATTCAAGCCCCATACAAGAACTTGAGGGTACCGATATTTTTATTAATCTTGCTGGTGAATCGATCAATGGCGGGCGTTGGACACAGCAAAGAAAAGAAAAGATCTTAACCAGTCGCTTAAATTCTGTTAACGCACTGCTAGATATCATTTCTAAATTAAGGACTAAACCAAAGTCACTGATTAATGCAAGTGCTATAGGCATTTATGGAACATCTTTAGAGAAAATTTTTACGGAAAAAGAAAACCATGGGTTCGGGAATGATTTTTTGTCAAATACAGTGCAGCAATGGGAGAATGAGGCGAGCAAGGCCTCTCGGTTAGGAATACGCACCGTTTTTTGCAGATTTGGAATTATTCTGGATAAACACAATGGTGCCCTGCCTAAAATTGCCTTCCCTTACCAATCATTTTTTGGCGGGCCAATTGGGAATGGACGTCAATGGATGTCCTGGATCCATATTGAGGATGTGGTCAATGGTATAATGTTTATTATCGAAAATGAACAAATGGCTGGCCCCATTAATTTTACTGCACCTCATCCTATAACGATGTCTGAATTTGGAAAATCATTATCAAGTGTCTTGCATCGTCCTTACTGGCTGCCTGTCCCAAGTATTGCTCTACGACTGCTTCTTGGTGAAATGAGTACATTGGTTGTTGATGGGCAAAAAGTACTCCCGGAAATGCTTTTAGACAATGGCTATCCATTTAAGTACTCACATCTAAATTCGGCATTAAAAAATATATTTTCATAAAATCCGTATCATTCCTTTCTTAAAAGGTAAAAATGGAAATAAGTACATATAGTGCTTCTATTTTTTACCACATAGCTTGATGACGATTAACTAAAAAAATTGTTGAAAGGAATGAGCAAAATGGCGGAAAAGAAGAAAAAGGATAAGGATCGTGGAAAATACTCTCTAACGAGTATGCAAGAGGTATCTTATCAAAGAGAATTTAAAATGGCAGATCGTGCTGGCGGCTTTCACGACAAGAAAACTAGACTATAGCTATCGAAAGGTTCTGCTGAAGTATTTTCCATTCATGGTTCCCTTTTAAGTTGTAAATCATAGTAAAGGGAGCAATTCTGCTCCTTGGATGTTAACAATGAAAGGGGTTTTTAGTAATGGGTCGTATGCATAATGGAACTGGTAATAGTAATAAAAGTTCACTTCCACAAACACCTAAGAACCTAAAAATTACAGATGGAAATGACGTCGAATATTCTGCAGAATTTGCAGACCATGCAGACCTTGAGGCACAAGCACGAGCGAACGCAGCGAATCAGCGGGTACAATCAAAAAGAAATAAATAAATCTTTATGAAGATGAATTAAAAAAAGAAGCAGGGCATCCTGCTTCTTTTTCGATATATAAGGGGAAAAAGCTTTATATCGAGTTTTTCAAATCCTCATTTGACACTAATGTTTGGAAATCATCTGTAAAGGCGATTATTTCTCCCCATTCCATTAGTTCATTATCGGATATCTTCCACGTATGTTTATCAGCGTCATTTCTGATAACCGCAAAATGAAATCGGTCAGTTGAAAAGACCTTAAATCCCTTCTCCTTACATTGTTCAATGAAAAAGAAATCCTCAGCTCGATTTACTTTTTCAAATGGAACTTGTTGACAGACATCTTTTCTAAACATTAAGGTCGCTCCAGCAACAGTGTCTGTGATTGAATTCTCATTACCTGTTACATGGATCAGCGCTTTTTTATTTTTAAAATAGATAAATACGGAGTTTTTTCCGATAATAGAAATATCTTTATTTTTAAAAGCAGCCATCGAACTTTTAATGTAATCAGGCCCATAATAGTCATCGTCATCAAATTTTGCAATAATATCATAATTTGATTTCATAATCCCAAAATTTAAGCAGTCACCTAAAGTTGCCTTTTCGTGTAGTTGATAAATCTGGACATTGCGATATTTCCTAGCCTCAGTAATCCATCTATCCATATTCATAGAATCCTTATTTAGGATAATGATCAACTCTTTATTCTTCCAGGATTGCTGTTTATAATTTTTAAAAACATTATCGATATTCTCATCTCTTATTGTACAAGTAATAATGGAAACCACACTCTCACTCCTTTAACGCTGAGAATTATTTTATGAGTTCATGACCTTATCTAAAACGGTGGTTAAATTAGTAAACTTTTTAAGGGTTTTAATAGAATTAATTTCTTTTTTCAGCCCATTTATGTCGTCAGAGCCAAAGCCTGCAGCTCCTAAGATATTTATGTGACGGATATCGATTTGAAGTAAAAGGACAATTGTTTCAAGTATGTGCATGAATTTTTCTTGGAATTTTTGAAATTTCCCTGGATAAGATTGAATGAGTAATTTATATTCTTTTAATAGCTTACTCATTGTTAATAAATCAGCAAGACCTGAAATCTCTAATCCGAGTACAAGTACATCGATATCATGATGCTTTGAAATAAACAGTCCAAGGTTGTTAATTGCCTCTTTCCATTTGCTTTTGCCTACAGGGTGTTCTTGATGATAGGTAATCAAATCATTTCCAACAATATATGTGGCCCCCATTTTATATAAACGATATCCTAGTTCCCAATCTTCGTAACCGTACAGGACAAAGTCTTCATCGAACAATCCTGCCTGAGTAATAAACTCTTTTTGAATGGAAACATTCCCTGTAAGAAATGCCATCCATGGAAAGGAAAACCCTTCTAAGTCAGCAGCAAAATTGTCGGTTATCGTTTGGAACCATGGGTATGTTACAACCCCAATATCCTTGAAGGCTTTTCTTGCAATATCACTTTTTTCCAACAACGGGTACGGTTGTTTAATTGAATCTTTATATTTATTAAACCTAGAATTAAGCAAATTATCTTTTTTTGTTAAAGTTGCAATCGTGCTAATTTTCTCTGGAGCAAATTCAGGAAAGATGCATGAATAGATGATTTTTGAATGCATTACCCCTGACAAAATATGCTTATTTTTTGATTGATGGAACTTATGATGTTTTTCAACAAAATCAGGTTCTGTTATCATTTCTGCATCAAGAAAAATAAGAGTGCTCCCTCTTGCTGTACGAATGCCCAAATTTCGTACGCTTGCTCTTCCTAGATTCTTTTCATTTCGTACATATTTGAAATGATAGGGAGGCTTATAGCCTTTTAGCTTTTCTTCCGTTTGGTCAGTTGAAGCATCATCTATAAAAATAACTTCCATTTTTGAAGGATTGAACGTTTGATATTCTAGTGAGAAAAGAGTCAGGAGATTTAGTGGATATTTATTTAGGGAAGGAATAATTATACTTACTTCAATATCTTGGCTATTATTTACTGGGATTTCTTTAGTAAGTTTCTCTTTGGTGCTTGTGTCCTTGTTATTTGAGGACTTTTTGGTTTTTGGATTTACTTTCTGTGGTTCTTGTTTATTTACAGTTGGAATTGGCCAAACACCATATAGCCCTTTTTCGTTTCCTGTAAGCTTTTTATTCATAAAATTATTAAGATTTTGTTCTGTCCTGCAATGATCCCACAGTCTGATTTCGTTAATATCACCATTAAAGAACAGACCTGGCAGTCCGCCAATCATCCCAGATGGGTAGACAAAGTCTTTAGGGCTTCTATCACCTTTTTTTACAAACTTCCCATTAATAAATAGCTGCGGCTCTCTTTCATCATAGACAACCGCAATGTGAATTAGATCATTAATACTGGCTTCATGGACTAACACCGCATATATATTCTCATTCGTATGTTCATAAATCGTTATTCCATTTAGTCCAATTGAAACACTAACTCCCGCATCATTATCGGTCATCCCTTGTCCTGGCCCAATCACATAATTCGTTCCTGTACCATCCACTGACTTTTCCCGAGATTGCTTATCGATATGATGAACATTTTCGGGTAATACCCAAAACTCATAGGTAAATGTATTTTTCAGATTCGTTAATAAACGACCATTTAGGCTATTCCATAACATGACGCACCTCTTCAATTTACTTTTATAAGTAACTAGTCCATTTGGGTTTTGCTTTTACACAATATGTATACCATATGATTTTGACTAGACTTATCCCCATTTATAGGTTGCTTTGTATATATTTTTTTGCTATTTGTCGATTCCCTCCAATTAGGAGCATAGAAATTCACAAAAAAAAGAGCTTATGCGCTCTTTTTACGGAATAATTGCTTATGATTTCATTCAAACTATATGGCGGCTAATGATACTTCTTTATCATTGCTTTCTATTTCATACTCCCCTAAAATTTGAAAGCAACATTTTATGTTCTGTTCACTCATTAACTGTTTAATTAACTCCGTATTTGTCCGGATAATTGCTGTCTCCTCATTAGTTTGAGTAATCCATGTGATCAATGGGTTTTTAAAATCCTTTGTGAGACCTTGAATTATCCATAATTCGTCTGCATGCTCTTTTTTATCTCCTAAATGAAATGCTGGCGTCTTTGTGAAATACTTATTTATCCGCTTATTTTGACAGACATAAACTAAATCTTCGATTGCTGCACTTGCTGTTGGAAACATGCCGGCACCTGGTCCTTGTAATGTAATACTACCAACAAGATCCGTGTAAACATTAACGGCATTTTCTACCCCTTCAATAGAATAAAAAGGATGAGACTTTCCAACAAGGACTGGTCTAACAGCGGCCTTAATTTGATCACCTTTCTTACTTATACTTGCAATAAGTTTAAACCTAAGTCCAAGTCTTTCAGCTGCCTCGATTAATTCACTTGTAATTGAAGTAATCCCTTCTCGTTCTACATCCTCCCAATTTGGTTCCTCACCAAATGCAATTCTGCTTAGAATCATTGTTTTATAAAAAGCATCAAAGCCTTCGACATCATTGGTTGGGTCTGCTTCAGCAAACCCCTTTGCTTGTGCTAAACTTAGAGCGTCAGCAAAGGACTGCTTCTTCTCACGCATTTCCGTTAAGATGAAATTCGATGTTCCATTTAGTATGCCTTGCACGTGATGAACACGGTTTACGTTTAATAGCTGCCTTAAGGTTTGAATAACAGGTATACCACCCGCAACTGTCGCTTCGTAACCTACTGAAACATTATGATGCTTTGCTAACTCGAGCAGGTCATTCCCGTGGTGTGCAAACATTTCTTTATTAGCTGTAATTATGTGACATCCTTTTTGAATCGCTTGTTTTAAAAATGTAAAAGTGGGTTCTTTATTGACGATTGCTTCGACAATAACATCAAGTTGAGGTAGACTTAAAATTTCATTGAAATCTGCAGTGACTAATACATCTTCATTAATATTTCTCTTTTTATGCTTATTTCTAATTAGTACAGCTGCGACTTCGACCCTTTTTCCTAATACTCCCTCAAGTTCTTCTGCATGGGATTGAATCGTTCTATAAACACCTTCCCCGACTGTTCCGAAACCTAGAATCGCTACTTTTATCACAGACATATTGATCCACCCTTCATTTATAATAGACATGGCTAAATAGAAAAAAACCCTCTTCATAAGAAGAGGGTTAGTTTCCTCCTCTTATCTGTCAGGCAAATAACCTGCAGGAATTAGCACCTTTTCAAGATTTACCTTGATGGTTGCCGGGCTTCATCGGGCCTAGTCCCTCCGCCGCTCTGGATAAGAGTTTTATGTAATTGTTTGATTAAATTTCCAAGTTATAAAGAGAATTCTAGTTGAATCCTTTGTAGATGTCAATATTATTTGAAATTTCTTTTTTTTACAAGGCTGCGTTTAAAACTTGTCTGTTGATTTCCGTTCCAGGCACTGCGCTTTCCGCGGGCGTGACGGGGAGCCTCCTCGTCGCTTTGCTCCTGCGGGGTCTCCCCTGCCCCGTACTCCCGCAGGAGTCTTCGTGCCTTCCAACTCCAATCAACAGAGTGAAAAAATCAACATTACCCTTAACACAGCCTTCTACAAAGGTAACAGGGGTACTTCTCCCTTGTCTCCCAGATGGTCTATCATTTCTAACCATTCCTTCGGTTTGTTTGAAAGTATGGAGTAATAGGTTGTTAGGAAATCCTTTACAAGATTAGTTGGGAGAGATTTAAGCTCATCGTCTAATGGCATGAAACATAAATCTAGCCCAGTTACGGCTTCCCCATTATTTTCCCAGGATGGATGAACATATGAGAAATCTAACCGCTTGTAACCCAAATGGGAAAGCACTTCACGTCGCACATAAGGGTCCATAACCTTTACGCCGCCAAATTCGTGATGTTCAACTCTGTAAGGATCGTATATTTCTGCAAACATTCCGTAAAGCTCTTTTCCATTTTTATTTGCTAATTGTTGTAAATCCTTTAACCGGTTTTGAGCTAAAAATCGACCAAGGCTTAGGCCAGGTTTACCTATAATCGTAAAATCTGTCATGGCAATATTCCAATCAGGATAATAACGGTATTCAGTTGCACCTAAGACTTTATCGCCATCGACTGCCACGAATACCCGAATACTCGGATCTTCTAATGGCTCTTTCCATAGCTCATATGCCAGGACTTCTTCTGGCGGGAAAATTTCTCCCATTAAGTTATGCAGTTTTCTAAAATTCGGATCATCTATACTTGTGATTCTAATATAATCCATAAATATCCCCCCCAATTATTTAAAAGGATTTTTCCATTCCATTAATACAGCATTGTTACAGGATTCCTCATCCTCTAGATAGTTTTCAATAATTCCTACCGGGACACGGCCGCAGCGCAGCAAAAATGTAATGACAGGATCCTTTAATTCTCCCGTTATAATTGATGCTAAATATTGCTCCGGTGTCATGTTATCAGCTACTCTATAAAAACCTGGCATTCTACCCCCGCCTAGTAAGCGCTCTAAACCTCTCTCAATAACAACATGGTACATAGCATGCATCATCAATTTTCCTAGCCCTAGTTTACGGTACCTGGGTCGGACACTGATATCAACGATGTACAAGGTATTCCCCCTTGGATTATGGTTTCGGATGTATCCATGGTCAGTGATTTCTTCCCACGTATGGTTTTTATCGCTGGGATCAAAATCGATAATTAAGGCGGTTAACGAACCGGCTAATTCACCATCAACCTCAATACATAATGCACCTTCTGGAAACAGGTCCACATGATTGGTTAGTTGCTCTTTATTCCACCATAATTCTGATGGAAAAGGAGGTGGGAAGCACTCGGATTGAATCTTGATAAGATCGGCAAAATCCTGTTTGGTATAATTGCGAATGATAACCGGAACAGGCCGCTCTTGGTCAAAAACGTAAAATTCACTTCGATACATACTAAACCCACCCCTTCTGTTTACTTTTCCCAGTCTGTGTATAAATCAGTTCTGCGATCACGCCAGGTTGTAACAGATCCTCGTTCTCTTACTTCATATAACAAATTTAAATCCAGATCACCCGTTACAATCATGTCATTATTAATTTCACCTTCAACCAATATGCCCTTAGGAGGAAATGGAATATCATTTGGAGTAATAATGACAGCTTGACCAAAATTAGCACGCATAAAGTCAACCGTCGGCAGTGAACCCACTGTTCCTGTTAAAACCACATATACTTGATTCTCAATTGCCCGTGCATGACTGGTATAGCGAACACGATGAAACCCATGACGATCATCTGTACACGATGGACAGAAAATGACATCAGCACCCTTAGCCTTTGCCATCCGCACGATCTCTGGGAATTCAATATCATAACAAGTAAGCAGGGCGATTTTCCCTTTTTCTGTTTCAAAAATCTGAAAGGAATCCCCTGGTGCCATATTCCATTCATTGACTTCGGTCGGTGTAATATGAAGTTTGGCCTGCTCGCCAATCCTGCCATCTGGATAAAATAAATGAGCGGTATTATACAGCTTGCCATCCTTTTCAATCACATGCGTTCCAGCAATAATATGCATGTTTGTATTTTTTGCAAAATTAGAAAATAGTTCTCTATATTGTTCAGTAAATCTCGGGAGATCGTTGATGCTTAGACTTTGCCCTTGTCCATTCCCAATCGATAATAGCTGGGTAGTAAAGAACTCTGGAAAAAGGACAAACTCTGCCCCAAATTCTTCTGCAGTTTTTATGTAGTGTTCACATTGTGACGCAAACTCTTCAAAGGATTGAATCGTATGTAACTGGTATTGCACGACAGATACACGAATTTTCATTATTTTCCTCCACTCAATTGTAAAAATTTCTCATAAGGAGATTATCTAATATTTTCGTTATTATTACAATTTTTTCAAACTAAAAGCCTGCCAAATGGCAGGCTTCTAGAATTTCATCTTTATCGCTGCAGTTTTCCCTCTGCAAGCTTGATTTGTTTCTCGACTTGCTCTGGTGATGTTCCACCAAAGCTATTTCTTACACTAACCACATGCTCTGGAGCCAATACCACATAAATATCTTCCTCAAATAAAGAACTGAAGCCTTGATATTCTTCAAAGCTCAAATCGAGCAAAAATTTATTATTCTGAATCGCATATAAAACAATTTTTCCAATTACTTCATGAGCATCACGGAAAGGCAGACCTTTTCTTACCAAATAATCAGCAATATCTGTAGCATTAGAAAAATCATTGTTGATCGCCTTACGCATGATATCTTTATTAACGGTCATGGTTTCAATCATCGGTGCTAATAACATTAATGAACCTTCCAGCGTTTCAACGGTATCAAACATACCTTCCTTATCCTCTTGTAAATCCTTGTTATAAGCTAGAGGTAAGCCTTTAAGAACGGTCAGCAAGCCGATTAAATTGCCATAGGTACGGCCTGTTTTACCGCGGAGAAGCTCAGGTACATCTGGATTTTTCTTTTGCGGCATAATACTTGATCCTGTGCAGAACGAATCGTCCAGTTCAACAAACTGAAACTCCTGACTTGACCAAATGACAAGTTCTTCTGATAATCTGGAAATATGAGTCATAATAATCGAACCGATGGATAAAAATTCAAGAATAAAATCACGATCACTAACAGCATCCATACTGTTTGGATAAACCGTTTCAAACCCCAATAACTCAGCGACACGTTCACGGTTTATCGGAAAGGTTGTTCCTGCCAATGCCCCTGAACCAAGCGGGAGCCAATTGATGCGCTTCAAACTATCAATCAATCGCTCTTTATCACGTTCAAACATCCAAAAATACGCCATTAAATGATGAGCGAAGGAGACAGGCTGAGCTCTCTGCAGGTGTGTATATCCAGGTATTAAGGTTTGGACATTCTCTTTCGCTTGCTTAATTAATGCCTGTTGAACATCTTCAACTAACTTAATAAGTTCCGTCGTTTTTGTTCTTAAGTACAGATGCATGTCGGTAGCCACCTGATCATTACGGCTGCGCCCTGTATGAAGCTTCCCACCGACCGGACCAATTTTTTCAATTAATAGTTTTTCAATATTCATATGGATATCTTCGTCTTCTACTAAAAACTCAACCTCATGATTATCTACCAGGTTTTTTATCGAGAGAAGACCATCCTTAATTTTCTCGGCATCCTCTACGGGAATGATACCGCACTCTCCCAGCATTTGCACATGAGCGAGACTTCCTGCGATATCCTCCTTAGCTAGCTTTTGATCAAAAGATATTGAGGCTGTAAATTCCTCTACTAGCTTATTGGTTTCTTTTGTAAAACGGCCGCCCCATAACTTCGACATGTAATGTTCCTCCCTACCCTAATAACAGAGCCCTCGAAAAGGACTCGAGGGCAATCCGAATTATTTTAAAATAGATTCCTTTTTATTCACTTCTGAATAGACTTTCGTCGGTAAGCCCCAAATCTTAATGAATCCTACGGCTGCATTATGATCAAACGCATCGCCTTTAGAATATGTTGCAAGTTCCTCATTGTATAAGCTGAATGGAGACTTTCTGCCAACAACTGTATGATTCCCTTTATGAAGCTTGACGCGAATGGTACCTGTCACTGTCTTTTGCGTTTCATTTATAAATGCATCAAGGGCTGGCTTAATAGGAGAATACCAAAGTCCTTCATAAATGATTTTAGCCATTTGCTGTTCCACTTGGGCCTTAAATTGAGATACCTCACGAGTTAATGTTAAAAACTCTAATTCTTTATGAGCATTGATTAAAATGAGTGCAGCAGGGTTTTCATAGACTTCACGAGATTTGATCCCTACTAATCTATTTTCAATATGGTCGATACGGCCAACACCATGTTTGCCGCCAAGCGCATTTAGCGTTTCAATTAATTGTACAAGCGGAAGTTTTTCACCGTTAAGAGCAACCGGTACCCCCTGTTCAAATTCGATTTCAACATATTCTGCTGTATCAGGAGTTAATTCAACTGGATTCGTCCAATCGAAAGCTGCTTCTGGTGCCTCAGCCCATGGATCTTCCAACACGCCTGCCTCACATGCACGGCCCCAAATATTGGCATCAATTGAGAATGGATTATCTAAATCAACGGGAATTGGAATACCGTTTTCCTCTGCATATTTGATTTCTTCGTCACGAGTCATTCCCCATTCACGAACTGGTGCAACGACCTTTAGGCTTGGGTTTAAAGCTTGAATAGAAACTTCAAAACGAACCTGGTCATTTCCTTTCCCTGTGCAGCCATGGGCTACAGCAGTTGCTCCCTCTTTTTCTGCTATCTCCACTAATAATTTAGAGATTAATGGACGAGAAAGAGCAGATGATAATGGATACTTTCCTTCATATAAGCAATTAGCTTTTAAGGCTGGTAAAATATATTCCTTCGCTAATAATTCTTTCGCATCGATCATGTAGGCTTTTACTGCACCAACATTAAGTGCTTTATTTTTAATTGCTTCTAGGTCTTTTCCTTCTCCAACATCCAGACCTAATGCAATCACATCGTAACCATATTTTTCTTGAATCCACTTTACTGATACGGATGTATCTAAACCGCCTGAATAGGCTAGAACGATTTTTTCTTTTGTCATTTTATAATTCTCCTCTTACTAAGTCTGTATTTTTATCCAACTGATAGAATTATTATACAACAAGTTTCATAGAAAAAGAAACTATTATTCTAGTAAAAGTTTTAAAATTGCTTTTTGAGCATGCAGGCGGTTCTCTGCTTCATCAAAAACAACTGAATGCGGACCATCAATAACCTCTGCTGTTACTTCTTCACCACGGTGTGCAGGCAAACAATGTAAAAAGATAAAATCATCTTTTGCAAACTTGCACAGTTCATTATTTACTTGGAATCCTTTGAATGCCTTCAATCTCTTTTCTGTTTCTTCTTCCTGACCCATGCTGGTCCACACATCTGTGACTACCACATCAGCGCCTTTAATCGCTTCTTGGGGATCATTTGTAATGTTCAGTGAACATCCCGTTTGTTTCCCCACTTTGATGGCGTCCTCGGTTATTTTACCATTAGGCAAATAGCCTGGTGGACTAGCAATGCTAATATCCATGCCGACTTTCATGGCACCCTCCATTAACGAGTGGGCCATATTGTTATTACCGTCCCCGATATAACATAGCTTTAAGCCAGCTAATTTCCCTTTATGTTCTAGTATTGTTAATAGATCTGCCAACACTTGAGTTGGGTGTTGAAGATCGGTTAAGCCATTAATGACCGGTACTGTTGCATGTTCAGCTAATTCCTCCACTGAATCATGTGAAAATGTTCGAATCATTAATCCATCCACATAACGGGATAACACTTTAGCCGTATCTGATATGCTTTCTCCTCTTCCTAATTGGATATCCTTTGAACTAAGGAATATCGCATGTCCTCCGAGCTGCAACATTCCTACTTCAAATGATACTCTTGTACGGGTTGAGGATTTTTCAAAAATCATTCCTAAAACCTTACCGGCTAAATACGGATGTGGTTTGCCTTGTTTTTGGAGTTTCTTCATCTCTACCGCTTCATTTAATAGATAAAGGATTTGATCTGTACTGAAATCAGAAAGCTGTAGGAAGTCTTTTCCTTTCAGCTTCTGAACAGTTTTTTTACTAGTTTCAAATAAATTAATCGCCTCACCCATGAATAGCACCTCTCTCTTCTAACTTATAATATTCATTCACAGATCGTACCCCAAAATCGGATCGTGGACCTTTTTCAAGATCGATAATCGCCTCAATTGTATCTAAGTGTGTAAATACAGGTACCTTGTAGCGAACAGCATGCTCGCGAATCTGGAATCCAAATTTAATTTTATTTCGACCTTGATTCGGTATGTTAATAACAGCCTTCATGGACTGGTTTCGGAAAAGATCGAGGACCTCATCATCGCCCTTAATTACTTTTTCAACAGGAATTCCATTGTCTTGAAAATAGGCAGCTGTTCCTTCCGTTGCAGCAATCTTGTATTGTTTTTTTACAAGTTGTTGCATGATTGGAAGTGACGATTGCTTATCCCGATCGGCAATAGAACAAAAAAGATAATTTTCCTCAGATTGACCACCTAGGGATGGAATAGATTTTTCAAGAGCCTCTTGATAGGTTACTCCCATACCAAGTGCCTCACCTGTAGATTTCATCTCAGGCCCGAGTACATGGTCTACACCTTTAAGTTTACTAGATGAAAACACCGGTGATTTAACCGAAAAATAATCAGGTTCGTCCATTAGTCCCTTTGTTGAACATAAATCGGTAAGGGTTTCTCCTAATTGAACACGTGTTGCCCATTCAATCATCGGTATTCCTGTCACCTTGCTCATAATTGGGACCGTTCTGGATGAACGAGGATTGACTTCAAGTACATACACCTGTTCTTGATAGATGACAAATTGAATGTTCATGATTCCAATTACCGGTGCTGAGTTAGCTATTTTCCCAGCGTAATCAATTAATGTTTCTTTCACTTTTTCTGAAAGTGACACTGGCGGGAACACTGAGATACTGTCGCCAGAATGAACACCAGCTTTTTCTATATGTTCAAAAATCCCTGGTACGACGATATTTTTCCCATCACAGATGGCATCGATCTCACATTCTAGTCCAGGTATATATTTATCTACTAATAAAGGCCACATGGAGGCTTGCGAATTTTTCTCAAGCTGCGCTATATATTGGTTCAATTCCGCTTCTGAAAATATCGTAAACATCGATTGGCCGCCTATGACATAGGATGGTCTTACTAAAACTGGATATTCTAACGCAGCCGCTGCTCTTTTCAGTTCTTCGGGGTGTGTTACGGTCTGCCCTTCAATATGTGGAATATTTAAATCCTCCAACAGCTGATAGAATTCTTTCCTATCTTCTAAACGATCGACATTTTCCACGGTCGTGCCTAAGATATTTACTCCCTCTTCTTTTAATGCATGGGCTATGTTAATTGCTGTTTGCCCCCCAAACTGGATCAATACACCATCGACCTTTTCTTTATCGATGACATGAAGCACATCCTCAGCGGCGAGTGGTTCAAAATAAAGGCGGTCCGCAACAGAATAATCGGTACTAACTGTCTCAGGGTTATTATTAATAACCACTGCCTCGTATCCTTTTTTCTTAATTGCTTTTGCTGCATGTACCGAGCAGTAATCAAATTCAATTCCTTGCCCGATTCGAATCGGACCTGAACCAATAACAAGAATCTTTTTCTTGCTTGTTACCTCAACCTCGTCAAATCCATGCCAGGTAGAATAATAGTAAGGAGTGACGGCATCAAATTCTGCTGAACAAGTATCAACCATCTTATAGCCTGGTTTCCAGTTCAGTTCTTTCCATTTGCTTCTTACTTGTTTCTCTGGAATGGCATATATTTGAGATATTAGCTTATCGGCGATATTATTTCGTTTTGCCTGTTTAAGCAAGGAAACAGGCACATCACTCCAGTTATAGGACGCCAATTCCACTTCTAACGTAACGATTGAGCTAATTTTGTGTAAAAACCATGAATCAATCTCGGTGATTTGTTGAACTTTTTCAAAAGAAATTCCTCTTCTAAAGGATTCTGCAATGATGAAAAGTCTCTGGTCATTTGCTTGTTCAAGAAGTCCAATTAAGTTCTTTTCATCCATTGTTTTATTTCCCTCAAGACAAAGCCCATAAACATTCATTTCCATCGAGCGAATTGCCTTGTTTAAGGCTCCTTCAAAGGTCCGATCAATCGCCATTACTTCCCCAGTCGCCTTCATTTGCGTTCCTAAAGTTCGATCTGCTTCAGGAAATTTGTCAAAAGGGAAGCGAGGTAGTTTCACCACAATATAATCAATCGCTGGCTCAAATGAGGCAAACGTATTACCTGTTATTGGGTTCACAATCTCATCCAAATGATACCCAATCGCACATTTCGCTGCCATCCGGGCAATTGGATAACCAGTTGCTTTAGATGCAAGTGCTGATGAACGGCTCACCCGTGGATTTACTTCGATAATGTAATACTGATTCGATGCTGGATGCAGTGCAAACTGGATGTTACAGCCGCCGATAATCTTTAATTCTTTAATTACTTTTATTGAAGAATCACGAAGCATTTGATACTGGACATCTGTTAATGTTTGCGATGGAGCGACGACAATCGAGTCACCTGTATGAACGCCAACTGGGTCCATATTTTCCATATTGCAAACAATGATGCACGTATCATTGGCATCTCTCATGACCTCATATTCAACTTCTTTCCAGCCTTTAATACTTCTTTCTACTAATACTTGATGAATAGGACTAGCTGCTAAGCCTTTTTTTAGAACAGTTTCAAATTCTTCTTCATTGTAAGCAAAGCCGCCGCCATCGCCTCCAAGTGTATATGCGGGACGAATAATGACTGGATATCCAATTTCTTTAACGAAAGATACCCCTTCCTCGAAGCTGTGAATAATAGCTGATTCAGGAATGGGCTCTCCAATTTCAAGCATCAAACTACGGAATTTCTCTCTATCCTCGCCATTTTTGATGGACTCGACAGATGTTCCTAATAATTCCACATTGTATTTACTTAAAATGTTTTGTTCGTAAAGTTCAACGGTTAGATTCAAGCCAGTCTGGCCGCCTAAGGTGCCAATAATTCCGTCTGGTTTTTCTTTCTTGATGATTTTTTCAATGGTCTCCACATTAAGCGGTTCAATATATACCTTATCGGCAACTGCTTCATCCGTCATGATGGTTGCCGGGTTATTATTAATTAAAACAACTTCTATTCCTTCTTCTTTCAAGGCAATACATGCTTGTGTGCCTGCATAATCAAATTCTGCGGCCTGCCCAATGACAATGGGGCCTGATCCAATCACTAATACTTTTTTTAAGGATTTATTTAATGGCATATACTGTCTCTCCCATTGATGCTATCTGACTTACGAAATCTTTTAAGATATACTCTGTATCACTTGGCCCCGGATGGGCTTCTGGGTGAAATTGTACAGTTTGAATTGGAAAATTCTTATGCTTCAAACCTTCAATCGTACGATCATTAACGTTTCTGTAGCTGATATCAAATACTTTGCTGTCAATACTTTCATCAACTACAACATATCCATGGTTTTGAGCAGTGATTTTCACTTTTCCAGTCATTAATTCCTTTACTGGATGATTGCCGCCGCGATGTCCATAGGCTAATTTAGTTGTTTTAGCCCCATATGCAAGGGCTATTAATTGATGCCCTAGACAAATTCCGAGTGTAGGATAATTTTGGCTTACCTTTTTTATTTCAGGAAACCACTTTTTCAATTCCATCGGGTCCCCAGGGCCGTTACTCAATAGGACACCATCTGGATTTAAGGCTTGGATTTTTTCATAAGGTGTATTGTATGGAACAATGGTAACCGCACAGTTTTCATCCAGCAGGGCGTTAAGAATTGACTTTTTGTATCCAAAATCCATTAGCACCACATGCGGACCGCTGTTTTTGAAAAATTGAATTTTTTTGGTTGATACCTTCTCAACCCAAAATGAGTTAGTATCTGATTCTAAATTTTCATTATTCTTTGTTTTGCTTAAATAACCTTTAACCGTCCCGCGGCTGCGAATGGTTTTTACTAAAAGTCGAGTATCAACTCCCGCAATCCCAGGAACTCCTGCTTCTTTAAGAGTTTCAGAAAATTTATTGATGGATTGATAATGGCTTGGTGTTTCACATAAATCACCAATGATAACCCCAGACAAAGCTGGTGTGACACTTTCATTGTCCATTGCATTTATTCCATAATTTCCGATGATTGGATAACAGAATGTAATGATTTGTCCAGCGTATGATGGATCGGTGATAATCTCTTGATACCCAGTCATGCTAGTATTAAAAACCACTTCTCCGAGAGAGTCTTTTTCGGCACCAATTAATATTCCTTCAAAGACTTCGCCCGTTTCCAAAGTAAGGTATCCATTCTGCAAATTACTCACACGCCTTTCTCAATACTTTGGAAAGTTTTTTCCAATGCTTTAATAAATTCATTTATTTCTTCCGATGTAACAGTTAACGGTGGTAAAATCCTTACCACATTTGGACCGGCTGTAAGAATCAGAAGGTTGTTTTCGAGTGCTTTTTGAACAATTTCTAGAGCATTCGATTCAACAACAATTCCTTTTAACAGACCGAGTCCTCGGATGTCTTTTATCAATGAATACTGTTCCTTCAAGACATGCAGTTGTTTATCTAAGTATGTTGCCATTTCGTTTGCTTGAATTAATAGGTTCGTGTCATGTATATGTGTAACCGTTGCGACTCCAGCAGCTGTGGCTAATGGGTTCCCTCCGAAAGTACTGCCATGACTGCCTGGGTCGAAACCTTTGGCTGCTTCCTCATTAGCGATAATCGCTCCAATCGGAAAACCTGAGCCAAGACCTTTGGCAATACTAATGATGTCGGGTTCAATTCCGTATTGTTCATAAGCAAAGAGGGTACCAGTTCTTCCAATCCCTGTTTGAATTTCATCAACCATTAGGAGTATTTCTCTTTCCTTACAAATCTTCGCTAATTTTTTGACCCATTCTTGGTTTGCCGGGATGACTCCACCTTCACCTTGAACAAGTTCTAGGAGAACAGCTGCAGGCTCAATCGTATAGAGCAGCTCCAACGCTTCTTCATCATTAAATGGCAGATAACTAAACCCCGATACTAATGGAAAAAATCCCTGCTGAATTTTTTCTTGTCCTGTAGCCGATAAGGTTGCTAGGGTTCTTCCATGAAAGGATTGCTGAAAGGTGACAATTTCAGGTGCTTCTTTTCCCTTCACTTTGTGGGCATATCTTCTAGCTAATTTAATCGCTGCCTCATTAGCTTCGGCTCCACTATTACAAAAGAAAACTTGGTCACCGCAGCTTTTACCCGTAAGAAGCGCTGCCAGCTTCTCCTGATTTGGAATATTATAGAGGTTTGAACAATGCCACAAGTTTTGCAATTGCTCCTCAAGTGCAGCTTTTACAACATCTGGGACATGCCCTAGGTTACAGGTTGCTATACCGGAAGTGAAATCTAGATATTGTGCTCCCTGTTCATCCCATACATAGCTCCCTTTCCCTTTAACTAGAGTGACAGGGAAGCGGCTGTATGTTGCCATCACTGGCGAGGTCAGGGAGGTGGAATTATTGATAGACATTACGCGATCCCCTCTTCTAAGACAATTTTTGTGCCGGTCATTTTACCGTTCGTATAATCTATTAAGCTGCTTTTTTCCGATCCATTGATAATACTAACTTCAGGAATTTTGTGGACAAGGCCATCAATGGCGGCTTTTACTTTAGGTATCATTCCACCATAAATGGTCTTATTATCGATCAGTTCCTCGATGGTTGCCTTTGAAACTTTATCAAGTTTTGTCTTGGCACCATTTTTTTCAACCAAGATTCCAGGTATATCACTAATGAAGCAAAGATTTGCACCCAATGCTTTGGCAATCGCTGAAGCAGCAATATCGCCATTAATGTTATATCGCTGCCCGCCAGCATCGATGCCGACCGGAGAAATGACTGGAACATTACCTTGGGCAATGATTCCTTTGATTACTTTATGGTTCACACCAATTACTTCACCAACGAATCCTAATGTATCTGCATTTTCAGTTGGTTCAGCTTGTAATAGTGAACCATCTACACCACTAATGCCAATCGCCTGGCCCCCAACTTCGATAAGGTTACGGACAACTTGTTTGTTGACAGAGCCGCTCAATACCATTTCAACAATATCTAATACTTCGTGATTGGTTACTCTTAGACCATTCACAAAAGTGGTGTCAACGTTTAGATTTTTTAATAATGATGTAATTAGTGGACCCCCGCCATGGACGATGATGGGCGTCCATTCGCCTCCTTTATGAAGTGCGACAATATCTTCATAAAAGGACCTTGGGAGATTATCTAACACACTTCCGCCGCACTTAATGACTATATATTTCATTCTTTCGTCCCCCTCTTATGTGCGGTAGGATGCGTTGATCTTCACATAATCATAAGTTAAGTCGCATCCATAAGCTGTAGCGCTATATTCACCTTGGTTTAATTCAACACTCAATTTAACAATTTCGGATTCTAAGTATTCTTTTACTTCTTCTTCAACAAAGTGGCTTGGCAAACCATTTTCAAATACTGTGAAAGGTCCAATCGCCACTTTTACTTTGTTAGGTTCAACCGCTACACCACTGTAGCCAATAGCAGTAACTATTCTCCCCCAGTTTGGATCTGTTCCATAAATAGCAGTTTTAACAAGGTTTGAAGATATAATTGCTTTGCCGACTGCACTTGCTGCGTTTTGACTGTATGCGCCATTCACTTGAACTTCTACTAGTTTTGTAGCACCTTCACCATCTCTTGCAATTTTTTTAGCAAGTGACTCACAAACAATTTTTAATCCTTGTTTGAAAATTTGCCATTCTGGGTGATCTTTTGTTAGTTGAGAATTCTCAGCTAATCCATTCGCCATAACGAGAACCATGTCATTTGTACTTGTATCACCATCAACGGTAATCATATTGAATGTTTGATTCGTTACATCTCGAAGTGCTGCAAGCAGATCTTCTTGTGCAATGTTTGCATCTGTTGTAACAAATCCAAGCATGGTGGCCATGTTTGGATGGATCATTCCAGAACCTTTAGATGCTCCCCCAATGGAAACAGTTTTTCCATCAATTTTAAATTGAACTCCGATATGTTTGACACATGTGTCTGTTGTTAAGATCGCATTTTTAAAGTGATTTTCATCTTGATTCTCTGGATTTAAGAGTTGTTTTATTCCTGTTAACACTTTTTCCATCGGTAAAAGTTCTCCGATAACACCTGTTGAAGTAACAGCTACGAGATGGTCTTGTAATCCCAACTCGTTTGCAAAACTTTTTTGCATCGCGAATGCATCCATTAATCCTTGTTCCCCCGTACATGCATTGGCATTTCCAGAGTTCACGATAATGGCTTGAACCTTGTTTTCCTTCGCGATACTTTCTTGGGTGACTAATAATGGAGCGGCTTGAAAGATGTTGGTTGTATATACTCCTGCAGCTGTGGCAGGAACCTCTGACACGATGTATCCTAAATCAAGTCGTTTTCTTTTAATTCCACAGTGCATTCCGCCCGCTTTGTATCCCTTTGGTAAGGTTACACTACCTTCTTCTATAACAACGATTTCGTTTGTAGATGTTGCTTGTGTCAATTTAATTTCCCCCTTCAAAATTCCCTTCGTTCTCCAATTTAACAAGGTAGTATTTTCTTATGGATACATCGGAATGTCAGTGAGCCCCGTTCGCTCATCCCAGCCATTCATCAAATTCACATTCTGGATGGCCTGCCCGGCGGCCCCTTTAACCAAATTATCGATAACTGATATGATTGTAAGTCGGTTCGTTCTTTCGTCAACATGAAGACCAATATCGCAATAATTTGAACCGGATACTTCTTTTGTCGAAGGGATATTCCCTTCAGGCCGCACTCTTATAAAATGGGACTCTTGATAAAAATGTTTATATAAATCTATAACTTTTTTCGTTGAAATTTTTTCTTTAAGATTCACATACATCGTGCACATAATTCCCCTGGTCATTGGTACAAGATGTGTAGTGAATGAAATCGTTAGTGGATTTCCACTTTCATCTGAAAGTACTTGCTCTATTTCAGGAATATGTTGATGTGCACCTAGTTTATACGCTTTTAAGTTTTCATTGATTTCGGAGTAATGAGCTGGTAAGGAAAGTCCTCTTCCTGCTCCGGATACTCCCGATTTTGCATCAACGATGATTGATTTTTCATCTATTAAATTTGTTTGTAATGCTGGTATAAGGCCTAGAGTTGTGGCAGTTGGATAACAGCCAGGATTAGCTATTAAGTTAGCAGTCTTTATTTTTTCTGCATAAATTTCACTTAATCCGTAGGTTGCTTGTTGCAAATATTTATCTTCTGCTGGTGAATGCTTATACCATGATTCATATATATCACCCGACCTGAGCCGGAAATCTCCAGATAAATCAATACATTTAATTCCAGTCTCTAAAAGCTGTGGAACATACCTGCTGCTGACTCCCGAAGGTGTAGCCAAAAATACAATTTCGTTCTTTTCAGACAATCTATCAACATCAAATTTTTCAAGTGGTTGATCATTAACTTCAGATAGGTGAGGATAAATTTCACTAAAGCTAGACCCTGATTGTGAGTTGGAAACAATTGAACCAATCTCCAAAAAAGGATGTTTATTGATTAACCTCACTAATTCAATTGCTCCATAACCAGTACCACCGATAATTGCAGCCTTCAATTTATCCAACTCCTAAGTTGCTTTTATAATGAATTATTATACATATTTACATATAAATATTCAATGAAAAAATAGCTTAATTTTCTGTTTTAATTGAAAATTACCCTCTTTATTTTTGTAAACGCTTTCATTAATGGGAGTAAAATTATACATTTTTTATGCATTCTTATGTATATTAAAAAGACAGTGAACGGTTAAGTTCACTGTCCTACTAAAACTGCATTAAAAATTAGCATTTATTTTAATTGAGACATTTTCCGTCGATGTTTATATTGGTTCCATTGGAAGTGGATGAAACATCCAACACAAAAACCTAAAATGGCTACAAACGCCGCAACAGTAACAAGAATAGTGACCACGTAACCTAGGGCAGTCCAACCAAGTAAGAAACTGATAAAGCCTATTCCAAGGCACGATACGGCCAACTTCTGATTAAATTGCTGCTGCTCCCAATCTTCTGGGATATAGGACTTCGAGTCTTTTCTTAAGAATAATTTAGCAACATACATTACCGGATTAAATCCAACTAGCAACCCAAGTAAACCCGAAATTAATGGTATCAATAATAACCACTTACTACCTGACAACCAAGTTAACACAACACTTATGACAATAACCCACTGGTTTGTTCTTACAAGTGGACGAGGTATAGAACGAGTATTTTCTGTCATGACCTTTTAATCCCCACTTTTCCTATTGGCTTTATATACTTAGAGTCATACTAACCTGAATGAATTCAATTGTAAAGTAATTTTTTCTCTCAAATCTAAAAAAACACTCAACAGAGTGTTTTTTTTAGATTTATAGACTTTCATGCAGAAGATTTAATACGCTTCTTAATTCCTTAACTCCTACTTGTCCAGGGGCAGATGCTTTTTTCACTGCTCCAAAAGTTAGAGCTGACCCAAATACTTCGCCGGCCAATCGACTAATGACTCCCTTACCTGCCATAGACATCGTTATAAACGGACGATTCGCATATTGCTCCTTCATTGTATTGGTTGCATCTAGGAGAGTGAGCACATCAGCCGTACAATTGGGCATCACAGCAATTTTCGGTAAATCACCACCTAATTCTTGCGCTTTCCTTAACCGAGAGATAATTTCTTCTTTTGATGGCGTTTTATGAAAATCGTGGTTTGAAATAATCACCAGGACATTTTTGGCATGAGCCTTACCAATTAAGTCTTTTACTGTCTTTTCATCATTGAATAATTCAACATCTATGATATCAACCAGGCCAGTTTCTACAATAATCTTGTTTAATTCAAAGTAGAAAGAAGTCGAAATTTCCTTATTGCCGCCTTCCTTATGACTTCGAAAAGTAAAGAGGAGTGGTGTATTAGGAAGGATTGAGCGAATATCAATCAGTGCCTCTTTCACTTTCTCGGTATCTTCTACATACTCAAAAAAGTCGACACGCCACTCGACTAGATCTAAGTCGATATCTTTAAGAAAATTTGCTTCTTCCTTTAATTGTGCAGCGGTCTCTGCCACCAAGGGCACACAGATTTTTGGGATTCCCTCCCCAATTGTGAGGTCTCTTACAGTAACAGTTTTAGGCATTTTCTCCGCTCCTTATTGATCTTTTGAACTAGTTTAGTCCACATAAGAAATTAATTCATTTACAATTAAGTCGGCAATTTCTTCCGAAGTTTTGTAATTGGTGGAAATCCTTAAATGATGGTTCTTATAAATATCTTGTCTTTTATAATAAAGCTCTTCCATTTCTTTCATTGACTTTCCTTGTAAAACAGGGCGGCTGTCGATAATCAGCTCAATTCTATCTTTCCAGGCTTCCAATGATAGTTCGAGAAAAATCACAATACAAGAAGCTAAGCAAGTTTCTCTTATCTCTGTTTGGAGAAAGGCCCCTCCACCAACAGAAATAACTTTTTGCTTTTGTTCCGCTAGACTCACAATTAAGCTTTTTTCTCTATCTCTAAATTCAGTCTCACCAAATTCAGTAAAAATCTGGGATACCGGCATGTTATACTCTTTTTCGATTTGTTCATCAATATCAATAAATTCACGATTGAGTTTTGTAGCAACCTTCTTGCCAATCGTAGTTTTCCCAACACCCATAAACCCAATAAACACAATACTCTTGTCACTCATCTCCAAATTACTCCAGACCTCCCGTTGCTTAAAACAAATTATTAAGCATAATTATAATGCTATTTTGAGATTTTAGACAATTTTTTAGGATTAATTTATCGGTGCCTGACACCAAAAGAAAGAGACCCGCACAGGAGTCTCTATATCTATTGTTTCATTTTCGGGTCTAGGATATCCCTTAGTCCATCACCCATTAGGTTAAAGCCAAGGACTGTCAGCATAATGGCTACCCCTGGGAAGAATAATGTCCAAGGTGCCTGCGTGATATAGTTTTTGGAATCAGCAAGCATTTTTCCCCATTCAGGCGTCGGAGCCTGTGCCCCCATTCCAAGGAAACCAAGGGCTGCTGCCTCTATAATAGCGGTGGCAATCGCCAAAGTAGCTTGGACGATTACTGGTGATATACTATTTGGTAAAATATGACGAAGTAGAATTCGTGTATCCTTCATTCCTACTGCACGGGCCGCCATAATATATTCTTCCTGTTTAACACTTAATACTTTAGAGCGAACGAGTCGTCCAAAGTTTGGGATATTAATAACCGCAATTGCGATCAGTGCATTTTGTAAGGATGGTCCCAAAATTGAAACAACCGCAATCGCCAAAAGAATACTTGGAAAGGCTAGCATAATATCAAAAATGCGGGAGATAATTGCATCTACCCAGCGGCCGTAGTAACCAGCAACAATTCCAAGGGATGTCCCTGCCACAACAGACCCTAAGACGGAGAAAAAGCCCACCCACAAAGATATCCTAGCACCATAAACAATCCGAGAAAAAATATCACGTCCAAAGTCGTCGGTCCCAAACCAGTGATCACTAGAAGGAGGGAGCATTCGATCAGTTAAGACTTGAGCTTTATAGCTATATGGAGCAATAATCGGGGCAATTATTGCAATAATGATAAAAAAGACAACAATCCCTAACCCTATTAAGGCTAATCGGTTTTTATAAAATGAAATCCATGCTTCCTTCCAGGGAGGTGTCAGCTTTTCTTCAACAATTACCGTCGTTATATTTGCCGGTTTTTTTGCAAGTTCCGCCACTCTTCATTCCCCTCCTCTATTTCGTATATTTAATTCGTGGGTCAACAAATACATACAATAAATCCACGATTAAATTAATAAGAACAAAAATTGCCGCAATAATTAATATCCCTGACTGAATAACCGGATAATCACGGTAGCCGATAGCATCATATAGATATCTTCCAATTCCTGGCCAACCGAAGATGGTTTCCGTTAGAATTGCTCCTCCAAGTAAAAGGCCCGTTTGCAGCCCAATAATCGTAAGAACAGGGATGACAGCATTTTTTAAGGAGTGCTTATATACGACCCAAAACATGCTCAGTCCTTTTGCTCTCGCTGTACGGACATAATCCGACTTCATCACCTCAAGCATGGTCGCCCGTGTCATTCTTGCGATAATCGCCATTGGAATGGTGGCAAGTGCAATGCTTGGCAAGACCAAATGCTTTAGGACCGTGATAAATTGATCGGTTCTTCCTTGTATTAAAGTATCTATTAAATAGAAATTAGTAATGGCTGAAACAGGGTCTCTTACATTCTCTCTTCCCGTCGTTGGCAGCCATCCTAATTCAATGGAAAATACCCATTGTTCCATTAAACCAAGCCAAAAAATCGGCAGTGACACTCCTATCAGTGCAAGCACCATAGCAACATAATCAAACCATGATTTTGAGAACCAGGCACTGACGATCCCTGCATTGACCCCAACAACGATGGCAATCAACATAGCTACAACAGTTAGCTCTGCTGTTGCTGCTAAGTAAGGCCATATTTCTTCGTTGATTGGCCCCCTTGTCCGTAGTGACTCACCTAAATCCCCATGAAGAAGGGCATTAATATAATCTACGTATTGTATGTACCAAGGCCTGTCTAGCCCTAATTCCTTCGTTAACGTGGCAATTGATTCTGCCGTTGCTCTTTGACCAAGAATTACCTGAGCGGGATTTCCTGGAATAGCATGGATAATAGCAAATACAACAAGCGTCATCCCTATTAATACAGGTATTAATGAAAACACCCGGCGAACTGTATATGTTAACAATTTATTTCACCTCACTGTATAGCATAAGCGCCTGGCTAGACGCTGCCACTCAACCCTTTTCTTCATTAATTATGAATATGCATAGCTAACAAAAGGGGAGGCTAAAATTCCTCCCCTTTCAGCCATGATTATTTAAATTCAACTTTAGTTAATGCTTCTGATCCAGTTGGGTGCGGTAAGTAATTGGCCACATCTTTCCCTGCTGCTAACAGCGGTGTAGAGTGAACAAGTGGTACCCATGGAGCATCATCGTGGATAATCACTTGTGCTTCTTCGTAAAGTGCATTACGCTTAGCTTGATCTATTTCTGTTTGTGCTTTAATTAAGACGTCATGTAACTTGTCATTGCTGTATTGGGAATAGTTGTTACTTCCAATACTATCTTTATCAAGCAATGTGTATAAGAAGTTATCAGGGTCTCCATTATCACCTGTCCAGCCGAGCATGAACATATCAAATTCACCTTTTGCTGCTTTATCTAGGTAAGTAGCCCAGTCCACAGATTGGATTTTGGCTTTGACGTTGATTTTGCTTAGGCTCTCTTGAATAACTTCAGCCACTTTTTGTGCTTCTGGCATATAAGGACGAGCAACAGGCATTGCCCATAAGTCGATTTCAAATCCTTTTTCATATCCAGCTTCTTTCAACAATGCTTTAGCTTTCTCTAGATCATATGGATATGGCTCAACTGATTTATTGTAGCCTTCGATGGAAGGAGGCATTGGATTAACAGCCTCTAGAGCCTTCCCGCCATAAAATGCATCAATAATTGATTTTTTATCGACAGCATAGTTAATCGCTTGACGAACCAATTTGTTATCAAATGGTTTACGAGTAGTTGTTAAACCGATATAACCAACGTTCATAGAAGGACGTTCAATTACTTGGAGGTTAGCATTTCCTTTAACCGTAGCTTCATCTGAATTATTTAGTCCATCCATTACGTCAATCTCACCATTAGCAAGAGCGTTCAGACGTGCAGTATTTTCAGGAATCACACGGAAAATAACTTTGTTTAACTTAGGCAGGCCTTCTTGCCAATAGTCAGGGTTCTTTTCAAGTGTAATAGTATCGTTTTCTTTCCACTCTACAAATTTAAATGGACCCGTACCAACTGGATTTTGTCTAAACTTGTCACCGTATTTTTCAACAGCTGCAGGGCTTGCAATTCCAAACGGAGACATTGCTAGATTCTTTAAAAATGGAGCCTGTGGACGTTTTAGTACAAATTGAACCGTATTGGCATCTAGGGCTTTTACTTCTTTAATTACATGGCCCTCATCCTTTTTATAACCACCAAACATAGTGTAATAAGGATATTTATCGGCATCTCCATTCATCCAGCGATCAAAGTTAAAAACAACCGCATCTGCATTAAAATCAGTACCATCATGGAACTTAACGCCTTGACGAAGCTTGAAGGTGTAAGTTAAGCCATCAGGTGTCACTTCCCACGATTCAGCAAGACCTGGATTAATTGTGGTATCTTGATCACCATATTGGATTAATGTTTCAAAAATGTTTTCTGTTACTTTAAATGCTTCGCCTTCAGTTGTTGTAATTGGATCTAGTGATGTAGAATCTCCACCACGGCCATATACTAGAGTATCCTTTTTCGCTCCGCCACTTGTGGCAGGATCTTTCTTGCCGCCTGCTTCTTCATTCGTTTTGCTGCTGCAGCCAACTAAAAACATACTGATGGCTAGTAGAGAAATCAATAGCAGTTTAAAAGATTTCTTCTTCATAAGCTTTTTTAACCCCCTATATTTTTGTTTTCTTTATCATAAATGCAGCAAATCACTTGTTATATAAGTGACATGCGACAAAATGACCGTTCAGGTTTTGTTCCGCTGGTCTAGTATTTTTACAAATATCCATCACCTGTGAGCAGCGTGTATGAAAGGCACAGCCTGAAGGAGGATTTGCTGGACTGGGAAGTTCTCCTTCAATTAAAATAGTTTCCCTCTTAATATCTGGATCTGGTATTGGTACAGCTGAAAGTAGTGCTTTTGTATATGGATGCTTTGGATTCTCGTAAAGCTCCTCACTTTCAGCTAACTCTATTAATCTTCCTAAGTACATCACGCCTACGCGATCACTAATATGGCGTACAACTCCTAAATCATGAGCGATAAAAATGTATGTAAGCTGGAATTCTTTTTGAATATCCTTCATCAGATTGAGAACCTGGGCTTGAATGGACACATCGAGTGCTGACACAGGCTCATCTGCAATAATCAGTTTCGGTTTCGTCATTAACGCTTTTGCAATTCCAATCCGCTGACGCTGACCGCCACTGAATTGGTGGGGATATCTTTTGGCATGATAGCTGCTTAAGCCTACGACTTCAAGCATGTCTCTCACTTGCTTATTACGTTCCTCCTTTGTCCCAATTCCATGAACAATCAAAGGCTCTTCTAAAATCTGTTCGATAGAATGTCTTGGATTAAGCGATGCATAAGGATCCTGGAAAACCATTTGGATATCCCGGCGCGTTTTTCTTAATTCCGCTTTTGACATACTAGTAATCTCTTTATCTTCAAAGACAATCTTTCCGTCGCTAGCTTCAATCAAGCGCATAAGGAGCCGGCCGGTGGTAGATTTACCGCAGCCGCTTTCACCAACAATGCCCAATGTCTCTCCTTTTTTAACGTAAAAAGATACATCGTCAACCGCTTTGACCTCTCCTTGTTTCCTTCCAAACAGGCCGCCTGTAATCGGAAAGTACTTTTTTAAACCATTAACTTCAAGAAGTAATTCTGACATGGTTGTCACTCTCCTTCTCCAATGTATGTAGGAAACAGCGCACAACATGTCCGTCTTTTTCCGTTTTAAATAAATCCGGTGTTTCTTCTTGGCATTTAGTGAATGTCTCTGTGCATCTTGCCGCGAATCGACATCCCTTATGAATCGTCCCTGGAGTTGGGACTGCACCCGGAATACTATACAGCCGTTCTGTTTTCCCTCTTAAATCGGGTACAGATTTTAACAGGCCCTTCGTATAAGGATGCTGTGGATTTTTGAGAATCGTTCTAACATCACCCTGCTCCACGATTTGCCCAGCATACATGACAATGACGCGTTCACAAATTTCAGCCACAACACCTAAATCATGGGTAATGAGAATGATCGTTGTATTTGTCTTCCTATTTAAATCCTTCATCAATGCTAGGATCTGTGCTTGAATTGTCACATCGAGTGCTGTTGTTGGCTCGTCCGCAATCAATACCCTTGGATTGCAGGCCATTGCCATGGCAATCATAACCCGCTGTCTCATTCCGCCCGAAAGCTGGTGAGGATGGTCTTTAATTATTCCTTCTGCCCTTGGGATTCCAACAAGCTTTAATAATTCAATACTTCGTGCCATTGCTTCTTTTTTTGAAAGGTCTGTATGTAAGCGAATCGCTTCAATTAATTGATTGCCAATCGTAAAGAGCGGATTTAATGATGTCATGGGTTCTTGGAAAATCATTGAAATCTGATTCCCGCGGATGTTGCGCCACTCTTTTTCAGATATATTTTTCAAGTCTTTTCCTTCGAAAATAATTTCGCCATTCTCGATTTTCCCGGGTGGTGTAGGAATCAGCCCCATGGCTGTTAGTGAAGTAACACTTTTACCACTACCAGATTCACCTACAATCCCTAGTATTTCGCCATCTCTTAAATCAAAGCTGATACCATCTACAGCTGGAACGAATTTCTTCCCTGACTGAAATGACACCTTTAAGTCTTTAATTCGAAGAATAGGATCCTTTTCCACATTTACACCTTCCTGTTCATTCGTATGTGTTTATGTTTTCTTATTTATCAGAAGTATAACAATATAGTAAATTTTAAAATAATTATGACATATATAACTTTAGTGGTACGATCCATATTTGTCAATTACGTGAAAAAAGTTCAAAAGATTCCAGTTCTACAGAGCCGCGTCGATGCAATAAAGTAGATTTGGCTTTTTTTGCCAAAACTCTAAATTTAAATACTAAAATACTAAAAGATCCTAAAAATTAATAAAAAACCCTGCAAGACTATTGCTGTCTTACAGGGAATCTTAATAATATCTTTGGTACATCAATAATTACAGGGACAGTTTTTGGCAGGTAAATGTGCTTATACGTTTTCTTATACTCAACTTTTGTGCCCATAGTTTATATAGCTCCTGTTTCTTTTATAAAAATTATTTTTTCTTACCGGTATAAATATGAATGGCATCTCTTAGAAACGCTGCCGTACCGGGCTGTTCTTTATCATAATAGGCGGTAAATCTTTCATCATCCACGTACATTTGTGCAAGACCTGCATGAGCTTCCTTATTATATTCATTCCAATAGCAGCATAACCATTGTTTATGAAGATCAGCAGCTTTTTGAGCTAAATCTCCGGCAGGGTCTCCTGTTTTATAAGCCTCAGCTAGTGTTTCTGTTATCAGTTCAGCTAACTTAGTAACCTCCTCATATTGCTCTTGTGTCATATTTTGAAGTTTTGCATTGGATTTATTTACAGTATCATCCCCATACTTTTCACGAATCTCTTTTCCATATCTTTCTTCATTTTCATCCACCATTTTTTTCTTAAAGCCCTCAAACTTCTCTTTATTTGACATTTTCATTCTCCCTTCCGTTACTGCAATTGTCTTATCCACATTTGCGATTAACAATTCTAATTGTTCCTTTTTCTCAAGGAGTTTTTTTCGATGCTCTTTCAGTGCAGCTGCCCCGTCAAAAGAAGGAGCCGTTACGATTTCTTTGATGCTTTCTAAGCTAATTCCTAATTCCCTGTAGAATAAGATTTGCTGCAGGCGATCCACTTCTGCTTGCCCATAGATTCGATATCCTGATGAATTTATTCTTGCCGGCTTAAGAATCCCTATTTCATCATAATACCGTAGTGTTCTGGTGCTAACTCCTGCTAGACTCCCAAGCTTCTGTACAGTATATTCCATCCGCTTTCACCTCCTTGTAAAACTAACAATACACCTTTACGCAACGTCAAAGTCAATCATAATATCGCCTATATTTTTAGAAAAAGGTGCCTGACACCAAAGATGGACATTTGTCCATCTTTGGTGTCAGGCACCCAATTAATTTGGAGGATTTTTTCTCATTAGTATAGTTTGCACTTTTTTAACCAAAATTAAAGATAAAGGATTATCTATCACTCTAGTAGAGTGAAAAGTCCCTCTTCTCTGAATGTATTTACTATTTTAAAAAAACTTTCTTCTTCGATCTAAATTAGTTAAAATTCAGTATTATCAATGTTTACAACTTTCTTTTACTCCTTTTACTAAAAAATGTTTTTGACAATTCAAAACTTAAGAAAGTATTATAATATAATATAAAGGGAGGTAATAACATGTCAAACATCAATAGACAGAAAATTGTGGATAGTGTACCTCAAACAGGATTTTTCGGACATCCTAAAGGACTATCTACCCTTTTCTTTACTGAATTCTGGGAGCGATTCTCGTACTATGGAATGAGAGCCATCCTTGTTTTCTATATGTATTACGAAGTCTCTAAAGGCGGATTGGGCATTGATCAAAATCTTGCACTTTCGATCATGTCCATATACGGATCACTTGTTTATATGTCCGGAATCATTGGCGGCTGGCTGGCTGACCGGATCTTCGGTTCTTCGAAAGCCGTGTTCTACGGTGGAGTCTTAATTATGTTTGGACATATAGCGCTTGCTGTTCCTGGCAGTGTTGCTATGTTCTTTGTATCCATGGTATTGATTGTCCTAGGTACTGGGATGCTTAAGCCGAATGTTTCTTCCGCTGTAGGTGAATTATATAGCGAAAAAGACGAACGTCGTGATGCAGGATTTACTATTTACTACATGAGTATTAACCTAGGCGCATTCATATCTCCATTAATCGTTGGGTCGATAAGCAACTTCCACATCGGTTTTTCGATTGCAGCAGTAGGTATGTTCTTAGGGTTAGTCGTGTTTAGTGTAACAAAGAAAAAAAATCTTGGCCTTGCTGGAACGATGGTGGCGAATCCACTGGCTCCTGCAGAAAAGAAAAAGGTTTTCACCATTATTGGACTAGCAGTAATTATTCTTGCTGTTCTATGTGCCGTATTAATTCCAAACGGTCTTTTAACTTTTGCTAGCTTTATTAATATTGTCACTTTCCTTGGAATCTTAATCCCAACGATTTATTTCGTTGTCATGTATCGCAGTCCTAAAACTACTACAGTTGAACGTTCAAGAATTATTGCCTATATTCCGTTATTTATTGCAGCGGTTATGTTCTGGGCCATTCAAGAACAAGGCTCAACCATCCTTGCCAATTATGCGGATAAGCGGACTCAATTAGACTGGATGGGAATTAAGATTTCACCAGCATGGTTCCAATCTTTAAACCCATTATTCATTATCATCTTTGCACCAGTGTTTGCTTGGATCTGGGTTAAATTAGGTAAGCGTCAGCCATCGATTCCACAAAAGTTCTCATTATCATTATTATTTGCTGGTTTGTCATTCCTAGTTATTCTTATCCCGGCTTATTTGGGAGGTACGGATTCTTTAGTAAGTCCACTATGGCTTGTTCTTAGTTATTTAATCGTTGTATTTGGTGAGTTATGTTTATCACCAGTAGGACTATCTGCAACAACTAAATTAGCACCTGCAGCATTCTCAGCACAAACAATGAGCTTATGGTTCCTAGCAAGTGCTGCTGCACAAGCATTGAATGCACAAGTTGTTAAATTCTACACCCCTGAAACAGAAATGACCTACTTTGGTGTGATTGGCGGAGCGTCCATCGCCCTAGGTATTATCCTATTAATGTTATCACCTAAGATTCAAGGTTTCATGAAAGGGATCAAGTAATAATAAAAAAGGTGCCAAACGGCACCTTTTTTATTTGTGATAAGATATATAGTGATAGGAGGTTATTGTATGTACTTAAAGGATAAAGTAAAACACCTTCCTTCTACCCCTGGTGTGTATTTAATGAAGGACTCCAATGGACAAATTATTTATGTGGGTAAGGCAAAAAATCTTAAAAATCGCGTGCGCTCATACTTCCAAAATTCAAAGGCCCATACACAAAAAATCATCAAGCTGAAAGCCAGCTTAAAGGATTTCGACTATATCCTTACTGATACAGAATTTGAAGCCTTTATGCTCGAATGTGAATTAATAAGGGAAATGAAGCCTATTTTTAATCGGATGATGAAAAATCCTCAATCCTATATCTACATCAGAATTGACAGGGATGGAGAGTACCAAAGAATAGAAATTTGTAAAGACGCAGATAAGCCCGATAGTCTTTATTTTGGCCCATATAAAAGCAAAAATTCAGTAGAAAAGGCGCTACTAGGGATGAAAGACTTCTATAAGGTGAACTGCAGCAGCCCTTCTAACAAGAATACTCCATGTTTAAACTATTCCTTAGGTTTATGTCTCGGGATGTGTATGGGAGGGGCAGCACTCATTGAGTACAATGAAAGAATGAACAAAATTATTGCTTTACTACAAGGTTTTGATACAAGTCTACTTAGCATTATGGAGCAAAAAATGATCGAAGCCTCTGAAAAATTTGATTTCGAAGCGGCGGGAAAGTATAGAGATACCTTGAATGCCATCCACTCACTTCTTAATAAAGAAAAAGTCATTGAATTTACGGGAAGTAATAAAAAGATTGCTGTTATTGCCCCATTAACAGACAGGACTTATAAACTATTCCTGATTCAGAAAAACAAAATTCTTTTCTCAGAAAAGTTTAACTGGTCCGATCCAGAATCTGTTCATAAAACCATTAAGAACAGTATATTAACTATTTTTAAAGCAACAGCAAATAATTCTTTTAATAAACTTAGCCGAGATGAAATTGATGCCGCTCAGATTATCTATAGCTATTTAAAAGGAAGCAACTGTACTTATATTATTATTTCAGAACATTTGCTTAAGCCCTCATATACCTCTAAATTAGATGGTCAAATATACAAGTTAATGCAAACCTATATGGTTAATCGATAGATTAAAAATCGCTCATTTGGGTTATGTTCATGAATGTAAGGAAGAATAATTTCTTTATTTAATTCAAACATGGTGTTATTTTCTAAATAATAAATATAATCCTCTGATGGATAATATAAAATAATTTCAACATCCCGTTTCTCCATTTCAACCGAAACTAAGATATTATTAATGATTTTCATAAAAATTTGAATGGAAAAAGGATTAAAAAAATAAAAACGATTATCTAAGGAATCAATTTGATACTCTTCCGCAAGACAACAATGAAAAAAAATATCATCATTAATAGAGTGAGTCATTTTTTGATATTTTTTTCGATTTTCAATTGCTTCCTGATAAAAATCCCTATTCATTTCAATTCCAATAACTGTTGCATGAAAATGATAATGGATAAAGAAGTTTAATCGTCCTTTGCCACACCCAAAGTCAATGATTCGGTCCTTGCGGCTTACTTGATAGTGTGTAAATAATTCTTCTAGCGCACTATAAGGAGTGGGCTCATAACGATGGTAATGAAATGACTTATGAAATCCCTTTTGGTCCCCTCCCGTTTTTATCCCCATCAATTTATCATAATAAAATTCTTTCATCTGATACTCCTATTCAGGCAAGGTCATCCCCCACTTTTACGTGAGGGATTTCTTTTTACGCTACCTTTATTGCTTTCCCAAACGGAACTCTTGGCAATATAGAACCAGGTACAAGCCAAATCATTTCATAGCTAACATCTTCAATATCTTCAGAAATAAAGCCAGTTACATCCGTAATGTAAAACAGTGTATCAATATTCTCTTCTTTTGCCCACTCAAGTACCAAAGTATATGAAGATTTCCCATGTGTATGGTATTTAATTGTATCACTTTTAATGGGGGTGGTACTTCTAATTTTAAAATCTGCTTGGACTAATATGGTATCCGGTTTAACTTGTTCAAACAGTTTTACTATGTTATTGATTAAAATGCTTGGGGCTTCATTCGTAGAAGTGTCAACAGCCAGTGCTACCTTTTTATCCTGACGCTGTTGAATCATTGATAGTATCGTTTTGTGCCATTTCAACACAACCAACTCCTTTGGAATGAATAAGTGAACCATCTTATTTTGGTTTAATAACAAGGTGGTTATGATTGGATAATAGCGGTAATCAGTAAGAAGGTGCAGGATAAGAAAATGGCCTTCTTGGTCTGCCCTAAATGTGCTTATACTTATTTATTCCTTGTTTTCATTTAGCTCATCAATCAGCTGCTTGGTTCGTTTTGCATTTCCTTCTGCGAAATTCTCGAGACGTTCCTTTAGCTCATCATCATCATGAATTCGCTCTGCGGTTATTAGATAGGTCCGCATTAAATCTTCTTCTGTTTCAATTGCCTCAACAAGAACGTCTTTTAGTACTTCCTTTTCTTCATTCTTACCATTTAACATATTAAACCCCATTTGAAAAACCTCCTTTTCACCTTTATCGTTCTCCTTTCTATTTCGAGATATCCAACTGATAAATAATAACTTAAACTTGCCACACACAATTAAATCGTGTAAGATTAAATCGTAGGCGACATATTTTCAAACAAATGAATCCTAATATTAAGGGGGAAGCTAAATGACAACAGTTTATGACTTTAATGTAAAAATGACAAATGGTAAGGAAAAATCAATAATGGATTATGAGGGTAAACCATTACTGATTGTGAATACTGCTAGCAAATGTGGTTTGACACCCCAATTCAAAGGACTTCAGGAATTATATGAAAAATATAAAGAGGATGGTTTGGAGATTTTAGGCTTTCCATGTGACCAATTCAACAATCAAGAATTCGCCGACATTGAAGAAACCACCCAGTTTTGTCAACTAAATTACGGTGTAACGTTTCCAATATTTGCGAAAATTGATGTTAATGGCGCTAATGCCGATCCGCTATTTACTTATTTAAAAAGCCAGAAGCCGGGTACACTTACTAAAAATATTAAATGGAATTTCACAAAATTTTTAGTCGATCCTAATGGTCAGGTAATTGAGCGCTATGCCCCTACGACTGAACCAAGCAAGATTGAGAAAGATATTAAAAAATTATTGTCATAATTATTTAAAGTAAGGTGATCAGCATGGAAGACTTCATGGTATTAAAAAACCAACTTTGCTTTGCTGTATACGAAACAGCAAGTGAATTCAATAAATTATATTCTAGTGCACTTCAGCCCTATAGCTTAACCTACCCTCAATACTTGGTTCTATTAGCATTATGGGAAAATGATGGTGTTTCGGTCAAAGACATAGGAGAAAAATTGAGTCTAGGGACTGGAACATTGACTCCAATGCTTACAAGAATGGAGGCAAATGGTTGGCTTCGAAAAGAACGTTCAACAGTAGATGAACGAAGGGTCTTTATTTACTTAGAAAAGAAAGCTTATGAAAAAAAGCAAGCTATAACAAATACAATCAGTGACAAAATACAATCCTGTCATATTGAACTCGAGGAATATAAACAATTGATGGAACGGCTGAATCAATTGCATAGTAAGTTGAAAATCGAGAACATTGCGAGTAATTAAAACCACATACAAAAAACAACACTCAATTTTAAAGTGTTGTTTTTTGTACTATTTCATCTGATTGAAGATATTTTCCGAAGGGATGTTCTTTCCCCTCCATCAAAAACTCAATTCTATTAATCTCTTTTTAGTGGGCCTAGAGTTTTACACTAAGACTGTTTTTGGCTTGTTTTTTGCAATTTCTGCTGCCACTTCAACAATCATATCCTCTTGACCGCCAACCACTTTACGCTTACCTAATTCTATTAAAATATCACGTGAATCAACACCAAATTTTGCTGCAGCCCGTTTTGCATGGAGCGCAAAGCTTGAGTATACACCCGCATATCCTAGAGTTAGGCTGTCCTTTGTAATTTCCTGTGGCACTTGTAAAATTGGAGCCACAATATCCTCGGCCAAGTCCATCATTTTATATAAATCTACTCCAGTTTTGATTCCCATCCGTTCACAAACTGCAACTAGTACTTCTGTTTGTGTATTTCCTGCACCAGCTCCTAAGCAGCGTACACTGCCGTCAATCCGGGTAGCACCCTCTTCAATGGCTGCAAGAGTGTTAGCCATCGCAAGAGATAGATTGTTATGACCATGGAAACCAACATTCACGCCAATTGATTGTTTAAGAGCACGAATACGTTCCCTGACTTGGTCAGGAAGTAAGTAACCCGCAGAGTCAACCACATAAACAGTATCTGCTCCATAGCTTTCCATAAGTTTTGCTTGTTCTACTAATTTCGCAACTGGCGCCATATGGTTCATCATTAAGAATCCAACTGTTTCCATTCCTAATTCTTTTGCATAGGCAATATGTTGTGGTGCTACATCGGCTTCTGTAACATGTGTTGCAATCCGTGCCATTTTAGCTCCTAAATTTGCGGCTTCTTTTAATTCATGCAGTGTACCGATTCCTGGCAAAAGAAGAACAGCAATTTTGGATTTATCTGCAACAGATACTGCAGCTTCGATTAATTCCATTTCGTTTGTACGAGAACGTCCATATTGTAACGAAGATCCTGCTAGTCCGTCACCATGTGATACTTCAATAAAAGGGACGTTTGCATCATTCAATGCTTTGGCAATATTAAGTACTTGATCAACTGTATATTGATGATTGATGGCATGGCTTCCATCGCGTAAGGCTACCTCTGTGATAAGAATATCTCTTTCATTTGTCATTATTATTTCCCCTTTCTACAGCTCAAACTGTTTCTTTCGTTAATAGTTTTTTAGCAAATGCTTCAGCAATTTTAACGCCTGCTGATGTCATGATATCTAAATTTCCTGCATATACAGGCAAGTAATCACCAGCACCTTCAACCTCTAGGAATATGGTAACCTTATTTCCCTCAAAAATAGGTTCCGTGCGAAGGCGATAACCAGGAACAAATGCTTGAACTACTTTTTCCATGTCAGCAATAGATTTTCTAATTGCCTCTTCATCCATTTTCCCTTCTTCTACAAGAGTGTAAACTGTATCACGCATCATAATTGGCGGTTCTGCAGGATTTAAAATCATGATTGCCTTCCCTTTTTTGGCACCGCCAACTTCTGCAATTGCACGAGAAGTTGTTTCTGTAAATTCATCGATATTGGCACGTGTTCCAGGGCCAGCACTCAAGCTAGCAATTGTCGCGACAATCTCTGCGTATTCTACAGGAGCCACGCGGTTTACTGCGTGAACCATTGGAATAGTGGCCTGACCGCCACAAGTAATCAAATTGATATTATCTTTATCTAAATGTTCATCAGTATTAACAGCAGCACATACATATGGACCAACTGCAGCAGGAGTCATATCAATGACTTTTATACCAGCCTCTTTTAATACCTTTGCATTGTAGAGATGCGCTTTGGCAGATGTGGCATCAAATACGATGTCAGCTTTTAAAGTTGGATCTGCAAGGAATCCATCAATTCCTGTATCAACCCCTGCATAACCTAATTCCCTTGCACGGCGTAAACCGTCTGATTGCGGGTCAATTCCAATTACTGCTGTTAACTCTAAAAATTCCGAGCGTCCCAGTTTAATCATTAAATCTGTACCAATGTTTCCTGAGCCAAGTACGGCAACTTTTACTTTTGACAAATTAATTCTCCTCCTAAAAAATATTGTATAAATTATTTCTATCTAGGTTTCTATAAGATGCTTTTACCTTGATAACCTAAACGATTTGAGATCTCAGCTGCAGCCCTTCTAATTCCAGCTATTACTTGTGGCAGCTTATGTTCATCAAGTCTCATTTTAGGTGCAGCACAGCTAATTGAAGCGATTACATTACCTTGATGATTAAAAATTGGAGCTGCAATACATTTCAACCCTAACTCAATTTCCTCATCATCAACCGCATAACCTTGCTCACGAATGGTATGTAACTGCTCTTTAATCTCATCGATATTTGTCATTGTGTGTTTCGTAAATGATTCCAAAGTGATTGATGATAAGATTCTATTTACCTCATTTTCGTTTAAATGAGCAAGGATTGACTTCCCTACCCCAGTACTATGGAAGGGAGCTCTTTTTCCAATTTGCGAATAAATAGTAAGGGCACTTTGTCCTTCTAACTTTTCAATGTAAATAATTTCATCTCGTTGTAAGGAAACTAAGTGAACGGTTTCATTTAGTTCATCGACTAACTCTCTAATTATTGGCTTTGCAACTTTCGCAATATCAAGATTTTTCCCGACAAAATTGCCAAGCTCAAATAGTTTGAGCCCCGGCTTATACTTTGAATCTTCAAGATTTTGTTGAAGATAACCTCTATGTTCTAAGGTCTTGATGATTCCGTGAACTGTACTTTTTGATAAATTTAAATGCTCACTAATCTCTTTGATACTTAGTTCTGGTTTAGTTACCAAAAATAATTCAATGATATCAGCAGCTCTTTCAACAGATTGAATTAAGCGTTCTGACACGTCCACCCTCCCCTCGTTCGACATTATCGAATGTCGTTCGTATTTATTAAGGATAATTTAATAGTAACTCTCGTTCATTATTCTGTCAATCTTTTAAATATTTAGTTAAAGGGTTTCATTTACCTTTGACATATTAAAAAAAGAGCCTGATTTCTAATAGAAATCAGGCTTTTTTACAGAATATCAAATTGTTTAAAACCAGTGGTATCCGAGATATAATCTAATGTTTTGTGATTGAAATAATGGCACTCAGCATTATCAATGATAAAATGGAGCCCATCCTTAGTAATTTCTGTATCATTAGACTGAATTGTTTCTTCCAATGTCACTTTTACTTTCATAAAACAACTTTTTCGCATTTGCAAGCGTATCAATTGATTTGAGCCAGCTACCGTTATTCTATCTTGTAGTTCGGCTTTTGCATTTTCAGTTAATCTAAACACGAAACCACCCCTGTCTTCCTTAAATACGGATGCACAAAAATAATGCTGCCCGTATAAAGGATAGCATTATCTTGTACTTCTAGTAAATTACCCGATTCATTAAGTACCACAATATGTTCGGTAAGGTTGGTTTGATTGCGCAGGGAGTTTACAGTATTCATCTTGTTCAGATGAATGCTCGTATGGGGTTGAAAGGACATCTAGCAGCTTCTCCATTACACTGTAGTCTTCTTGATCCACGGCAGCATCGAGTGCAGCTTCCACCCGGTGATTACGTGGTATTACTGCAGGATTGCTGTTACGCATTAACTGATGAGAATCAGCAATTGATTCCTGCTGTCTGCCAAGTCGTGCCTGCCATTGCTGAATCCACTCTTTAAATTCTGGTCTCTCCACCAAGAGCGTCTCATCCGGTCTTTCAATGGTTAAGGCTCTGAACGTGTTAGTATAATCTGCCTTATGCTTCTCCATTATTCTGAGGAGGTTTTCCACAATGGCTGCGTCCTCATCCTCTACATTAAATATCCCTAATTTTGCTCTCATCCCAGAAAGCCAATTGCTTTGATACAACTCCATATATTTTGAAATTTCATCCTGTGCTAGTTTGACAGCCTGTTCCTGATTATCATGCAGGAGCGGCAAAAGCGTTTCTGCAAATCGGGCGAGATTCCAACCGGCAATATACGGCTGATTGCCATAAGCATAGCGGCCTTGAGTATCAATGGAACTAAATACTGTTGCTGGGTCATACGTATCCATAAAGGCACAAGGCCCATAATCGATGGTTTCACCACTAATCGTCATGTTATCGGTATTCATGACACCATGGATGAAGCCTGCTAGCTGCCATTTAGCAACTAACGCTGCCTGTTGTTTAATCACCGCCTGGAGCAAGGCAAGATATCGATTCTCATCCGTTTCAACATCTGGATAGTGCCGATTCAGTGCATAATCAGCAAGCGCCCGAAGTTCTTCGACCGTTCCCCATTTCGCAGCAAATTGAAAAGTACCGACGCGAAGATGACTGGAGGCTATACGTGTCAAAACGGCACCAGGTAAGGTACTTTCGCGGTATACTGGCTCTCCTGTTGTCACAACTGCTAGACTACGGGTAGTTGGTATCCCAAGCGCATGCATGCTTTCGCTGATAATGTATTCGCGCAGCATCGGTCCGAGTGCCGCTCGACCATCTCCTCCGCGGGAGTACGGTGTCCTTCCTGGACCCTTGAGTTGAATATCAATTCGTTCCCCTTTTGGAGTTATTTGTTCTCCAAGCAAAATAGCCCGGCCATCGCCTAATTTCGTAAAATGCCCAAATTGATGTCCTGCATATGCTTGGGCAAGAGGCATTGCTCCGTCTGATATCTGGTTGCCCGCAAACATGGCAACGCCAGCTTCGCTTTCCAGTGCCAGCGCATTCAAACCTAAGTCAGCTGCCAGTGGACGGTTTAGTATAATCAACTCCGGTGATCGCACTGGTGTTGGTTCAGTCCTGGTAAAAAATATGTCAGGAAGCCGGGAATAACTGTTATCAAAGTTCCAGCCAATATCTACTTTTTCTGTTGCCATCGTATCCCCCTTTCATGTTTCTATTTATGTAATTTAAGATACCCTATATTTTAATGCCAATCCTTTTAAGAAATTCCGAGCGAATTTATCACCGCACTCTTTATAATTTTTATGTCCTTCTTTTCTTAATAAGGCTCCGAGTTCACCTTTTGTTACTGTTATTCCTGCATTTTCGAATATTTCGAGAAGATCATCAGTCGTTAATGCCAGCGCTATTTTAACTTTCTTCAGAAGAAGATTATTTACATTTGCGCTTTTCTTAATTGTCGGTTCGGGGGTATCCGGTTGTCCTGGTTTAGGCTCTTGTTTTCCTCTTTTATAAATGATTAGACCGTTTAAAAATGAATCAAACATACTGTTATTACATTTTATTTGATCGTCATATTCAGCCTCATCGTCTGATTTTGTGAGAACCTTTATCACCTCAGGAACGCTTACTTCCACACCGCCAAGTTTAAATATTTCTGCCATCTCTTTATTTTTTAACTCTAGTGCATATCTCAATCGAATCAGTATATCATTATTATCCATCTAAAATCCTCCTTTAAAGTTCTGTGTTCATATTCAAACAGTCATTTTCCAACTTGATAATGCCAGCCAGTTCTCTCGCTCCTCATAATCGGGTAGTATTTTACCAACAAGGCGCCAAAAGGACCGATCATGATTAAGATGGACCATATGGCACATTTCGTGAACAACTACATAATCAATTACCTGCTGTGGTGCCATCGCCAACTTCCAATTGAAGGTTAACTGCTTCCTTGAATCACAGGTCCCCCAATTGCTGTTATTATCTGAGATACGGATAGACCGTGGTTTGGTATTAAAATGTTTTTGATAAGAACGAATACTCCGCTCTACTAACTTTTTACATTCTTGATAATAAAATCGTTTTAAAGCTTGTTTTATTTTTGCATCCTCTAGTTGTTTAACATATATTTTTAACATATCCTCTTCAAACACTACATAGTCTTGTATGGTATTTATATCTTGAGTGATCTTAATTGGATATTCTTTTCCCAAATAAAGAAAGATTTCACCATGATCATAAATCTTTACTTTTTGCCCCAGAAGCCTATCCTTCATTTCCTTGGATTTTTGCTGGATCCAATCCCATTTTTCCTCTATCAATTGAAGTACTCGTTCATCAGTTGTTCCTCTAGGGGCCTGGACTTGAACATTGCCATATACATCTATAATAATGCCCAACGATTCACGTTTTGTATAAACTAACTCAAAACTCATGTTCTGACCTAAATAATTATGTATCATTTAATCACCTGCATTATGACAATAGGTAAATTCAACAGCAAAAAAATAAGAGTAGCAATAAAATTCCTACTCTAACCTTGAATTAGTGTATGCCAGATCGAGAGATTTGTCCATGAGAAGCCTCAATTCCAAGGAGAATTTAATTATTTATTTATTTTGTGTAAAATTACCCTTCAAGTATGGGACATTTTTCTTTTTTTAATGCAAAATCTCATCAATGGGCGAATTTTTAAGTCTAATGAGCGAATCTTGGGTTTTAATGAGCGAATTTTGACCTTTCTTGGGCGAATCTAGTGTTTCAATGGGCGAATTTATGAAGTAAAAATCTTTAAGAAAAACTCGATAATATAAGAACATAAATAAAGAAAGGCAGATGAATCCGCCTTTCTTCACTTGTTATTCAATTCATTCCATTGCTTAACTAGACGTTTCGGTGCTGCACGTAAATAGGCTTCTTGAATTAGATCGGTCAATTCGTCCCAATTTTCCTCAGCCGGATTCTGAATGGATACCCAGCCGTGTTGTCCGATATATGGGGTTTTGTAGTAATGCTCTTTCTGTAACAATAATTCTTGAGTTTCTCGATCTGACTTGAACGACAACCCGAAACCTTTTTTATTTTCACCTGAAATCACGAAGGATTTTCCATTGATTTTAAAAGTATTGTGACCAAATCCGTCGATGTGTTCAACAGCTTCTGGCAGTGAAAGACAGATTTTGCGCACAGTTTCAATAGTGTCAGCCGTATCTAGTGATTTCATCATTTTTATTCACCTATCACCAATCTATTTTGCATTTGCATCTGGTTGATGAATTCCGAATATATTTCCTTCAGTATCAATGTAGTATCCTTGCCACGCCATTCCAGGCAGAGCATATTTAGGCAAGGCAACTTTGCCGCCATTTTCAATAATTTTCGCTTCCGTGGAATCGTAGTTTTCCACTCCCATTGTGCATGCAAATCCATTTAGAGGTTGGTTTGGTACTGGTGGAGCGCTTTGACGCTGCATCAATGCACCATTGATTCCAGGCTCATCTTCATTGCCAGTCACAGCTCCAAAGTAAGGCATTCCTGCATAATCACTCCAATCCTGAAATGACCATCCGAATACCTCTCCGTAAAACTTCTTGGCCCGTACCATATCATCCACATGAATTTCGAAATGAACTAATCTCCCCATAATTACCTCCTAAGAGTCTTATATAACCTCTCTATTATAGGACAAGGTTGGAAAAATATTCAATTAATTGAAAAAACTTTTTCTTAGCTTGTGATTATAACACTACTTCTTTCTCCGAACTTAAGGCAGCTTCCTTTTTTCTAGAAAATAAATTGGCAAGTGCATCTGGAAGAGCCATCAAGGCTGGCACAAAAATAGGAAGCAGTATAAAGCAAAGGATAACTAGTCCTGAAATAACAGCTATGGCCAGCTCAGATAAAAGTACGATCCCAGCAGGCATTAGTGTAGCAAAGGTACCGCCAAGAATGATAACTGCTGCTATAATGACACCGCCTATTTGCCTGGAAGCCAGCACGATAGCCTCCTTGGCCGCCATATCAGGGTATTCCTTAAATCGCATCATTAAGAATATACTATAGTCTACTCCCAGAGCTACAATAATAATAAAGGAGAAGAATGGCACAAAGGATGAAATACCTTCAAGTCCCTGCAAATCTATGAAAATATAATTTATGATGAACATGGCTGCATAGTAAGCCCCGACTAGCGATGCCGTAATAAAAACGGGCGTCCAGAAAGATCTTATAACAAAGAATAGGACAAGCAATACTCCGATAATGACAATCGTTGTTGTTTTGTTTAAATCTCTAGTCAAAACATTATTCATATCGTTTGTGGTTGCACTTGGCCCGGATGTTCCACTCTTAGCATCTGAGAGAACAGTGCCTTTTAGTCCATCAGCAACCGTTTGATTAATTTGTTCAACAGTCTTTAAAGCCTTCTCAGAATATGGATCATCATTTAAAACAACCATAAACTTAGTAATTTTTCTATCTTTGGACATGAACGTATCAAATGATTTTTTAAAGTCCTTGTTTGTCAAAGCTTCCTTTGGAATAAAAAAGGTTTTATTTGTATTAAGCTGTGTTAAGTACCCATTTGTTTGCCCCAGACCATCCGAAATTTGCTCTAAACCGTTGTTGACATCTGACAGCTTTTCTCCAAAAACACTGAATCCGTTAAGTCCGTCTGCCAACTGCTGCTGCCCTGATTTCATCTGGCCCAGTCCATCAGTGACACTGTTCATATTCTTTACGATTGTACCAATCCCTGAAGACGCTTGATCAAGTCCAGATTCAAGTTTTTTCAGTCCATCTGCCATTTGCGATAAACCGCTGCTTATGGCCGTTAGATTTTTATTGGCTTTTCCAAAACCAGCCGTAACGGCATTATAATTAGCATTTAATGTTTGAATTCCCTCAGGTGTAATTTGACCTAATGAAGATGATAATTGATTGATTGTTTGCTTCAATGCTACATAATTAGCATCGTTTTGAGAACCTGCATAACTGCTGCCCAAGGCCGTTACCATGGATTCCATTTGCGACAGAGCACTTTTCATCCCAAGAAGAGCCTGTGCTGCATCTTGATAGTGATCACCCATCTCTTTATATCCAGCCTGCATCTTCCCATAATTTTCAGCGAGCAGTGCAACACCACCGCTCATCTTGGAGAGATTCGTTTCAATGGCAGCAATTCCGTTCGTGATCGTTTTCGAGTTCCTTGACCCATCATTTATCCCCGCTTGAATTTGCTTTAATCCATTGGTTAAGGCATTCATACCATCTTCAAGCTTTGCCGTACCATCCACCATTTGCCCCACTTTGGAAAAGTCCGCTGACCCGAATCCATCTTGTGCTTGTTTTAATCCATCATGGATTTGGTCTACACCATCTTGAGTTTGGGATAAGCCATCCGTAACAGACACCATTTGACTGTCCACGTAAAAATCGTTTATTGGCTTACCTTGAGGCTGTGTTATGGAAGAAACCTGCTTCACTCCCTTAATACTCTTCAATCTTTCCGTTATATTATCAATGACTGAAAGTGATTCATTGTTATCAAGTGCTTTGCCAGTATCAATGACTACAGTTGCAGGCATAGCCTGACCTTTACCAAAATGTTCCGCAACCAAATTAATAGCTTTTGATGAAGGATACTTATTTCCAAGTTCCCCTATGGTATCAAAGTTAAGCTTTTCCTGATGTAAAAATATCATTGGTCCTAACATTAATAGTATGATTACCGTGGATATTATCGGATGCTTTACAGCAAAGGAAGATGTTTTTCCCCAGAACTTGTTTTCCTTATGACCATTTACACTTTTGGATGGCCAGAATAGCTTTTTACCTAGGACCTTCATAACAAATGGTGTTAGGGTCAATATTTCAAGCAATAATATGGTTACCCCGATGACAACCACTACACCAGATCGATAGATTGGAGATTCTGCAAAAATGAGAGCAAGGAACGCAATAAATACAGTCAGTATGCTGTACGCAATAGTTTTACCTGCTGTTTTATATGTGTTTACGATTGATTCATCTATAGTGTGGCCATGGGATAGTTCTTCCTTAAATCGATTAAAAAGAAGAATGTTATAATCCGTACCAATCCCAAATAGGATAAGGACCAGGAGCATTTGGGTAAGACTAGTTATTGGAAATCCTGCTTTATCAATTAATTGAGCTGCAATTCCCATGGAACAAAGATAGGAAAAAGCTACAGCCACTAAGGAGATTAAAGGTGTAACAACTGACCTGAATGCCAGGATAAGGACGACCAAAATAAAGATAACTGTTAATGCAGCACTTTTTTCGACACCTGCTTGAGAAGCCTTCAGATAATCATTATTAATAAAGTCTTCACCGCTCAGATAGTATTACCGGTACTTTATCCAGTTTACTTTCAAACTGTTTTTCGATATCATCAATTTCTCGTCCTTTTTTATCAAGCTTAAAACTCACCATGAGTGTAGTTCCATCTTTAGATACTAATGAACTTTTTGCTTCGGGGATACTGAAGGGATCCATGATATCTGCAATTCCAAGCTCTTGGCTGCTATTGGTAATGGATGTTACAGCCTCACCAATTTTCTTCATTTCATTATCTGATATTTTATTTTTATCATAAAAAACGATAAGGTTATTAACCCCTTCTGTTGTATCCATCTTTTTCAAGATAGTATCTGCCATTACTGAAGGGCTGTCACCGCTTGTTCCTTGCTGCCCCTTTTGCCGCAGTATGGCATTGATGTCTGGTTGAATGACTGTAAGCACGATTGTCGCAATCAGCCAAATTGAAAATATTGCCCAGCGGCCTTTAATAATCTTTCTCACCTTGAATCCTCCATCATTCTATTTAGTTTTTTCAGGAAAGTACAAAACATCAAAGAATTTATGATTATCCATTCCTTCAGCCTCCATTTTTTCCTTCACAGCTGATACCAATAATTCCATGCCTTTTTCAACCATTTTCTGTTCATCAGGGTTTAACAGACTTAATACATCTACCAATGACTTATTTGCGATTTCCGAAATGTTCTCATTAATCCCATTTGATAATTCGTTCGAAAGTGAAATTTCCACTGAACGTTTATCTTTAGGGTTAGGAGTTTTCACTAGAAATCCTTTGGAAGTAAGTCGATCAACAATATCTGAAACCGTACTTTGGGTCATCTTAAGATTTTGAGAAAGATGTTTAATACTGATTTTTTTATGGGCAAACACTTCTCCAATTACCCTTGCTTGGGGAATTGTGACCCCCCGTTCTTCGGAATGTTTTTGCAGACTTTTCATTATATAACTTTGCAATAAATCAATAGATTCACGAATAAAATCGGCATTATCATCCATACACTAACCACCTTATAAAAAAATAGCACACGATACATCCCATAAGATACATCGTGTACTATTTATCGTAGATTCATATATCAAATTTGTCAACGGTAAGGTGTTCTTGCCCAAAACAACATAAAAAAAGCTTGCTAATTTTCTTGTTTCACTGATGTCCCAATTTTTTATAATTATTTCCATATAGAAATAACTCATATCTTGCCTCCAAGTTCGGTTGTATAATATACTTTTACCCATTGTTTACCCCCAAGTAATATAATTCCATACCTTTATTTCATTAGAAGGGGACAGATTCAATTTAGCCCCAAAGATAGAATCACATTATTCACAAGAATAACAATCAAGATAGAAAAAACAGCTAAAGTCTAGTAAAATATCCACATGTGATATTAGATAAGGGGTTAGAAAAATGAGCGTATTAAACGTAAAAAATTTAAGTCACGGTTTCGGTGATCGTGCGATTTTTAATGATGTGTCTTTTCGACTTTTAAAAGGAGAGCACGTTGGACTAGTTGGGGCAAATGGTGAGGGTAAGTCTACTTTCATGAATATTGTTACTGGAAAGTTGCAACCCGACGAGGGAAAAGTTGAGTGGTCACGAAAAGTTCGTGTTGGTTATTTGGATCAGCATGCCGTACTTCAAAAAGGTACAACGATGCGTGATGCTTTGAGTACTGCTTTTCAATATCTTTTTGATGCTGAAGCAGAGATCAACGAACTTTATGCAAAAATGGGTGATGAAGGTGCTGATATCGATGCATTACTTGCAGAGGTTGGAGAGCTCCAAGAAACTTTAGATAGTAATGATTTCTATCAAATTAATTCAAAAGTTGAGGAAGTTGCCCGTGGTCTAGGATTAGATGATGTTGGACTCGATCGAGATGTTGATGATCTTAGCGGTGGGCAGCGTACGAAGGTTTTGCTAGCTAAGCTTTTGCTAGAAAAGCCTGAAATCCTATTACTAGACGAGCCTACGAACTATTTGGATGAACAGCATATCGAATGGTTGAAGCGTTATTTACAGGAATATGAGAATGCATTTATCTTGATTTCACATGATATTCCATTCTTGAACAATGTGGTTAACTTGATCTATCACATGGAAAACCAAGAGTTGAATCGCTATGTTGGTGACTATGATAACTTCTTAAAAATTCATGAAATGAAGAAGCAACAGCTAGAGTCTGCTTACAAGCGCCAACAACAAGAAATTGCTGATTTAAAGGATTTCGTTGCTCGTAACAAGGCAAGTGTTGCCACTCGTAATATGGCGATGTCTCGTCAGAAGAAGCTCGACAAAATGGAAGTTATTGAATTGGGGAGAGAGAAGCCGAAACCAGAGTTTAACTTCAAAGAAGCTCGTGCAGCTAGTCGTTATATTTTCACAGCTGAAGATCTTGTTATTGGTTACAATGAACCACTTTCTCGCCCTCTGAATTTGAAAATGGAACGCGGACAAAAAATTGCCTTCGTGGGTGCAAACGGTATTGGTAAGTCTACTCTTTTAAAAAGTATTCTTGGGTTGATTGATCCGCTGGAGGGTAAAGTGGAACGTGGTGAGTATCAACACATCGGCTACTTCGAGCAGGAAGTTAAACAGTCCAACTACAACACCTGTATTGAAGAGATTTGGAGCGAGTTCCCAAGTATGAATCAGGCTGAAGTCCGTGCTGCTCTTGCAAAATGTGGATTAACGACGAAACATATTGAAAGTAAAGTCGAAGTCCTTTCCGGTGGCGAAAAAGCCAAAGTTCGATTGTGTAAAATTATTAACACAGAAACGAATCTATTAATTCTAGACGAACCTACCAATCACTTGGATGTGGACGCAAAAGAAGAATTGAAGCGTGCTTTAAAGGCATATCGCGGAAGTATCTTGATGGTATCCCACGAACCAGATTTCTATCGTGAAATTGCGACCGATATTTGGAATTGTGAGGATTGGACTACAAAAGTGTTTTAAATAAAGCTTAAGGGGCACCCAATGAATAAAAATTCACTTGGGTGCCCCTTTTTATTGCTTTTTGTTCTGTTACCTAAAGATGTCCGAATAAAATTGATGTGCAGCGGCAAACACCATTCCGACTGACGTTGTGACAAAAATACATAAAAACCGATAAAAAATAGAAGCCTAACAGTTAAAGTACATTTCTGTAAAACTCATTGGTTATTTGCATGAATTAGATTTTAAATCCTTTAAGAAAATTCTAGAATGTTTCCTCCTATACTTGGAACAATACCATTGTAGTAAAAAGGAGGGTAATTAGAAATGGATAATCAAAAATTAGCCGATCATGAGTCATTGGATCTACATGAAGTTATTAATTTTAAAACCCTTTGCTTAGCGAAATCAAAACTAATGCAAGGATTGGTATTTGATGATGATTTGAGAGCATTAATGCAAAAAGATGTTGAACAATCAATGCAAGCACTTGGAGAATTACAGGCAATTTATCAACGTGCACCTTTTGAAGCTCCTGTTCCTCAAAACCGGCCAACACCAATAATAAATTGAAAGGAAGGCTATTTCATTGAACAATGACTATTTAGACCCTATAAACTCGTTACACGTACCAGAGCTAGCAGATACCACATTTGCGATGGATTTCCTTCTTCGTGCCAAAGAAGGTGTGCGCAATATTGCTGTAGCATTAACGGAGTCCGCATCACCTGATGTTAGAACCCTCTTACGAAACCAGTTAATGCAAGGGATTGCCATGCACCAAGAAATTACAGAATTAATGATTAGTAAAAAATGGTTCCATCCATACGAATTAAGTGAACAATATCAATTAGACCAACTCTCTGCCAACAATACTTTGATGATTGGCAAAATGAATCTATTTCCTGTTGAGACCAATAGAAAAGGTATGTTTGACCGGACACCTGATGAACACTAACACTGGAGGCTGTAACCAATGAAGGCGGTAACGTATCAAGGTATTAAAAATGTTGTAGTCAAAGAAGTGCCAGATCCAAAGATTGAAAAACCAGATGACATGATTATTAAAGTAACGAGTACAGCTATATGTGGGTCTGATTTACATTTAATTCATGGCATGATTCCTAACCTCCAAGAAAATTATGTTATTGGCCATGAACCAATGGGAATCGTCGAGGAAGTTGGTCCAGGTGTGACTAAGTTAAAAAAGGGAGATCGAGTCATTATCCCCTTTAATATAGCATGCGGTGAATGCATTTACTGTAAAAACCATTTGGAAAGCCAATGTGATAATTCAAATGATAATGGTGATATGGGTGCCTATTTCGGATATTCTGGTACGACGGGTGGCTATCCAGGTGGGCAAGCTGAATATTTAAGAGTGCCATTTGCCAACTTTACTCATTTCAAAATTCCAGAGACATGCGAAGAACCAGATGAAAAGTTAGCAGTTATTGCCGATGCGATGACTACTGGTTTTTGGAGTGTTGACAATGCAGGCGTAAAGGATGGAGATACAGTTATTGTTCTTGGCTGTGGTCCGGTTGGTCTTTTTGCTCAAAAATTCTGTTGGTTAAAAGGAGCAAAGCGAGTCATTGCCGTTGATTATGTCAATTATCGCCTGCAGCACGCAAAGCGCACCAACAAAGTAGAAATTGTTAACTTTGAGGACCATGAGAATGTAGGAAGTTACCTGAAGGAAATCACCAAAGGCGGCGCTGATGTTGTCATTGATGCAGTTGGTATGGACGGTAAAATGACTGATATGGAGTTCCTTGCAAGCGGAATGAAGCTTCAAGGTGGAGCATTAAGTGCGTTTATCATGGCTTCACAAGCAGTGCGGAAAGGCGGGACAATCCAAGTTACTGGTGTTTACGGCGGCAGATATAATGGTTTCCCTCTTGGAGATATTATGCAGCGAAATATCAATATCCGCTCCGGTCAAGCACCTGTCATCCACTATATGCCATATATGTTTGAATTAGTTACGACCGGAAAAATTGATCCAGGAGATGTGGTAAGTCATGTACTTCCACTTAGTGAAGCAAAGCGTGGCTATGAGATTTTTGACACAAAAATGGATGATTGTATAAAAGTCGTGTTGAAACCTTGAGGAAGGAGATATTAAAAATGAACTACGCCTTACATGAAGTTCTTGAGGTCCATGAGATGGCTGCATTTAAGACCACTTGTTTAACTAAATCCAAAACGATGAAAGCGTTAGTTACAGATCCGCTATTAAAAGATATTATGCAGCAAGACATTGATGTATCTACGAGACAATTACAAGAATATGCTTCTATCCTTTCCAACGCTAAGCAGTAAATTAGGAGATGAATGAACATGAATCCAATCATTGAAACTTTAACGGGGATGGACGGATTATCGGATCAAGTCGTTGCTATGGACCTACTCATTTCAGCTAAAAGTGGAATTAGAAATTATGCCATGGCAGCTACGGAGTCAGGAACACCGGAAATTAAAGAAGTGCTCACTCGCCATTTAGTAGAAGCTCTTGATATGCATGAACAAATATCCGCATATATGGTAGAAAAAGGATGGTACCATGCTTGGGATACAAACGAACAAATCAGGTTGGATTTAAGTAATATCGATACAGCATTAAACTTACCTACATTATAAAAATTTCCAGGAACAGTTTAATACCAAATAAACTGTTCCTATTAAACCATTTTGAGTTCACAAAATTCTAAGTCTTTTGCATTATTGAATTACTAACTTATTAATTAGCTTCTCTTTCGCCAGCCAAGCTCCTCCAATGACCCCTGCGTTATTGCCTAGTGTGGCAATAACAATCTCGACACCATGTGCAACTCTCGGAAAAGCGAATTGTATAAATTCCTCTTTCAGAGGTCTCAGCAATGTATCACCAGCTTTTGAGACTCCGCCTCCAATAACGATTTTTTCAGGATTTAAGCCATTTGCTAAATTAGCAAGGGCCAATCCTAAATGGCAGGCAACCTCACCTATGACTCTGTTGGCGAGTTCATCCCCTCCATTTGCAGCATCAAAAACACACTTGGCAGTCAGAGCCTGTCCATCATAAAAATTTCGTAATATACTAATCTCGTTGGTAGAAGCTAATTTCTCCATTGCCAAACGTACAACTCCTGTTGCTGATGCTACCGTTTCCAGACATCCTGATTTCCCACAATTACATAGGGCTCCGTTTTTCGGTACAGAAGTCATATGGCCAATTTCACCACCGGATCCATTTACCCCATGTACAACCTCACCATTAACGATAATTCCGCCACCAACACCTGTTCCTAAAGTAACACAAATTAAGTTTTTAGCCCCTTTGCCCGCACCTTTCCACATTTCACCGATTGCCGCTATATTTGCATCGTTGTCGACAACAACCGGCAGAGAGGTTTCCCTCTCAAGAATGGTTTGTAAAAGGAATCGATCCCAGCCTAGGTTTACCGCCACTTCAACAGAACCATCCTCCGAATTCACAGGACCCGGCGCACCGATTCCGATTCCGACTAATTGATTTTTTGTTTGATTTAATTCTTCTAACTTTTGATCAATCGATCTTGCAATCGATTCAGGTATGTGTTTGCCCTTATTACTTAGATCAGTATCGATCTCCCAGCTATAAATGATGTCACCCTGCAAACTGATAAAAGCCAATTTGATCGTGGTCCCGCCTATATCAACACCAACTATCCATCTTTCTTCCATAACCATTCACTCATTTCCTTCATGTTTTCCCACTCCGAAAAGCGCCATTTTTACAAAAGAGGCTCCTCGATTGAGAAGCCTCTTGTTAAGGTTGAGAATTGTCTAGCTCCAACGCCCAGTGACTAATGGGAGCTTCGACCTATCTCATTATTTTACAGCCGCAGCTGTTTTTTCAAGATTAACCCATTGACATTTTTCAGCAGATTCAAGAATCGCATCTGCGATTAATTCAATCTGGTAGCCATCATTGAAGTTAGGTGAGAATTCAGTACCCTCACTAATTGCTTTAAAGAAATCATATGTTTCAATGATCTTTGTTTCACCATAACCAATTCCTAGAGCAGGGATTGGCCATAATCCTTCACCGTATGGAGTAGCTGGTCCTGAGTAAACAGTTCTGAAGCCTTTTGCATCACTTGGATCATCAGCAAAGCAAACTTGAAGCTCATCACGGCGCTCATAGTTAAAGTATAGAGAACCCTTTTCACCATGAATTTCAAAAGTTAGGAAGTTGTTGCGGCCATGTGCATTACGAGTTGCTTCAATTGTTCCAATTGCACCATTATCGAATTTGACCATGGTGATAAATTCATCGTCTACATCAACAGCTGCTTTTGGGACATCGTTGCCTCCAGCTTTCACTGTACCTAACTTGTCGATGCCGCCAGTTTGAATTGGTCTTTCAGGAATCCATGTTTTTGTAATGGCATTTACATCTGTAATTTCGCCCACAAGGTAACGAGCATAATCAACCACGTGTGTACCGATATCACCTAGAGCACCTGATCCAGCGATTTTCTTTTGGAAGCGCCATGATAATGGAGAATTCGGATCAGCAGACCAGTCTTGTAAGTATGTTCCACGGAAGCTTAGAACTTTACCAATTCTTCCTTCTTCAATATATTTTTTCGCAAGAGCAACAGCTGGTGTTCTTCTGTAATTGAAAGCAACTGCGTGTTTTACACCTGCAGCTTTTACTGCTTCTAACATTTCCTTCGCTTGTTCAGCGCCTAATGCTAATGGCTTTTCACAAATAATATGCTTGCCTGCTTTTGCTGCTGCAATCGCGATTTCGGCATGAGTATTGTTTGGAGTAACAATGTCGATGACATCGATTTCTGGGTTGTTAACAACATCTCTCCAGTCAGTCGCATAGTTGTCAAAGCCTAATCTTGCTGCCGCATCTTTAGCCAATCCTTCGTTTACGTCCACTACTGTATGGCGATGAGGAATTGCTGGTGCTGGCCAGAAAAACATTGGCATTCCTGCATATGCAAGTGAATGCGCTTTACCCATAAATCCTCCGCCGATCATACCTACGTTTAATTTTTTCATCTTAGTATCCTCCCACTATTTCCTTCTTATTTTTAAAAAGTTTGATATTCCTAATGGATGAAACGTTTATGCTTGATTTACTTTATCAAATTGCTTTAAATAACTGCGGCTGATTTTAGCCCCTTGCTTTGGATCTGGGTAGCTGTCTAACTCAACCGTAATCCAGCCATCATAGTTTGCCTCTTCTAATGCTTTAACCATTTCATCAAATTTTTGATGCCCTTCACCTAATGGTAAAAAATCTCCATTGGCATAATCTTTGAGGTGCACATACTTGATACGATCCACATATTTTCTGATGACAGCCACAGGATCTCCACCGCCTGCTTCGATATGAGCTGTGTCTGGGCAAAGATTAATTGTTGTTAATGGCATTAATTTATCTAGTTGTTCAGGAGCCTGAACATTGGTTCCTAAATGAGGATGATAACTTGCAACAAGATTATATTTTTCAGCAATTTCTACTACTTTATTAAGCGCATTACCAAGAGCGGTATAATCACTTTCAAGAATCCCGTTTGCACGTACTGCTCCGCCGCCGATCACAAGATGCTCCGCACCTACTTCTGATGCGAATGCCGCTACACTTTCGATTTTTATTAATTCTTCTTCTAAAATATCAGGAAAAATAAAGTTCCCGCCTGTATAAACACCAACCAAAGTTAAAGAATGCTCGTTCATCAATTTTAAAAACTCATCTTTTTTATCTTTGTATTCCATCAAATTGCCATCGAAGATTTCAAAGCCATCATAGCCAGCTTCCGCAATGTCCTTTAATGCTTCTTCTGTTGATCCGTAAGCAAGGTAGTAAGAATCCTTAACTGAAGTAACACCCGCTGGATGACCAACTACGCCGCCCCAAGTATTTGTTTGATAACCTAATTTCATTTGATTACCTCCATATCTTTTGGAATTTAGTGTGCCATATTTCATCCTATAAAAACCGAAACAACTCACCTTTAATTATAGTAATCGATTACATTTTCTTTTTAAAAATTTATCTAAACTTTCAATAATATTAAGATTAAATCCATTATTTACGGTTTTTCAAATGTAATCCATTACATTTTTACATGCAGATGAAGTGCTGTTTTTTAAAAGGAAGTAGTAAATCATCTCTATTTATTTCTAGTCAATACTATCATCAGACAAGAATAATAGATGTTGTATCGCTTACATGAATTATTGTAATCGATTACACCTGGATTTGCAACCTATAATTTTAGATTGTCACAATTTGTTCACCATAAGCTTAGGAGGAAAGGAAATCGTAAAAGTTGTTCCCTTTACAACCTTCAATTGGTTACGAATTTAGTAAGCGATACCTACCGCCAGCTTTTCAAGATGTTGACGATGATCCATAGTTAAAGCGTTTGTCTAATATTAACTTTTCGCTGAAGCCTCAAATAATTCTGCATGGATGGGTTCAGCAACTATGGGTTCAACAGCTTTTATGAATCTTTTAAAGTGAGAGGTTTCCTCATGAAGTTGAATCGCTTCTTCATCCTTCCATTTCTCAACAAAGATAAAGCTGTTCGCCTCTTCTGGATTTTCATAATATTGATAACTACTATTTCCTGACTCACTTTGAGACGGTTTTGTTACAAGCCTTGCCTCTTCCAAAAATATTTCACGATAAGCTGCATTTACCTTTATGTTTGCATGAATGATAATCATGGTACATCCCCCTTAATTGTTGATGGTATTTCTCAAACTAACCTGCGTGTTTTTCTAATACAATTTCGTTTTTATTATTTTCTTCGGAAGGAAGCTTCATAAACTTCATTAGATAAGCACCCAGGAAATACGTACCTGCGAAAATCCAAATAACCCCTTTGGCACCGATAAGTCCAATAAATAACCCAACGATTGCCGGTGCGATAAAGTAGGACATTCCAGCACCAAAGCTTACAATCGCCATCGCCGATCCTTTTTTCTCAGGAGCAAGAGATGCTACTAGAGCTGAAAGTGGCACGAAACCACAAAGAACAATTCCCATTAAAACACCTGCAATATTTAAAGCCAAGAAACTGCTGCCAAATACTTCAGGTGTGTAAAGCAAGACGAGTAACATAACGCCCATACCGAAGCTGCCAAGCCATTGAATCGTTTTTTGCCAGCCTAACCATTTATCACTGATGTAAGGAATGATTAGGTTAAAGATAATATTTGCAAACCACATCGTTCCCCACATTTGTAAAAACTGTTCAGTTGTGAATCCGTAATTGGACTTCAAGTACATTGGGAAAAAGATTGGCAGGGAACCGATCCCTGTTGAATTGATAATCCGAACCACGCCGCCGATCGCCACTTTCGGCTGTTCGACACAAATGGTAAATCCACTCATTAAGCTCTTTAGCTTTTCCTTTGGATCTCCCTTTTGTTCCTTTTTTACATCACCTTTTACTACCATAAGACCAACAATTCCTCCGACTAACACCCAAGCTACAGCACTCCACAATAACCCGATATATCCGATCTTCGGAAGCATGTAAGCAGGGAAATAACTTCCTACAACATAAAGTCCGCCGCTCCACGCTGCCCAGAACAAGCCTACAGCTGTTGCCAGAATCCGCTCTGGACTGCGATAAGTAACCCACACTAAGAAAGAGTAACAGAATAAAGGATAACCTAAACCACGAATCCCATAAGTCGGGAGCATAATAGCGTAATTGTTTAACTTTAAACCATATTCAATGAATAGTACCTGACCGATTAACCAAGTAACAAGACCGATAACCATTACCTTCCTAGGTCCCCACATCTCGGTGAGTACACCAGAAAAATAAGATGCGATAGCCAAGATGGCTCCATAAACTGCAAAAAGAGTGGCTGATTGTTGAACGGTCAATCCCTTTTCAATCAGATAGGGAGACAACCATGCGTGCTCGAGACCGTCACCGGCCATAAAAATTAACGTTGCAACAAATCCCCAAACGACTCCCATTGGAAGTCCGCCTAAGGTACGTTCTTGACCTACAAGCGTTTTCATTTTTAACACCTCTATTTTTATTAATTGGGTGCGGGGGACGGTTCACATGCTTCGGAAGCATGTGAACCGTCCCTGTGCTTCCTTAAGCCCACCACATTTCCGATACTTGCTCTTTAAACAACGTTCCTTTTAACAGTGTGATGGCTTTCATTAAGCCTTCATCGATAGACGCCAACATATCTTCATGTTCAATGGAAACCACGTAATCATACCCTACTGCACGAAGTGTACTGATCATATCTTTCCACATTTTTTCGTTATGGCCATAGCCAACTGAACGGAAGGTCCATGAGCGATCCAATACTTGACTGTAATGCTTCGTATCGAGAACACCATTCACCTTGATATTAGCCTGGTCTAAATAGGTATCTTTTGCATGGAAATGGAAGATCGCATTTTCACGACCAAGTTTTTTAATGGCCTCAACTGGGTCAATTCCTTGCCACACCAAATGACTTGGGTCAAAGTTAGCTCCGATGTTCGGTCCTGCATGTTCTCTTAGTTTTAGTAGTGTTTCCGGATTATAGACAACAAATCCCGGATGCATTTCGAAAGCAATTTGATGAATCCCGTGCATTTCAGCGAATTTCGCTTCTTCTTTCCAGTACGGAATAACGATATCATTCCATTGCCATTCTAAGACTTCTGCATATTCAGGAGGCCAAGAGCAGGTCACCCAATTTGGAAACTTGGCACCCGGATGATCCCCTGGACATCCAGCAAAACCATTGATAACTGGTACCTCTAACTGTTCAGCCAGTAAAACCGTTTTTCTCCATACATCATGCGCCTCTTTGGCAGCCTTTACATTAGGATGTAGAGGGTTGCCATGGCAGCTTAGTCCGCTGATGGTTAGTCCCCTGCTTTCAATCGCCCGTCGGAACGATTTGATTTTATCTGGATTCCCTAACAAGTCATCGGGATTACAATGACTATTCCCTGGATAGTTACCGGTTCCTAACTCAACGGCCTCTACTCCTATTTGGGCTAATTTATCTAACATGGCTTCGAAAGGAAGATTATGATATAGAACTGTAAACACACCTAGTTTCACACTAAAACCTCCTTATTCGCCTGAACCTTCACCCATTTTTGCTGTTCATGGCTTTCTAAAATGGCATCAGTAATAGCCATCGAAATATGACCGTCTTCGAATGTAGCAAAATTAGCTTGATCCTTTAAAAGATCTTTACCATCACGAATGAACGTATAATAATTTAACATCATATTTTTCAGTGCATCTGGCCAGCCTTCGTTATGACCTCCTGGATGATGAATCGCTGATCTTGCTTCAGGTGCGAACAGTGCCGGATCGGCAAGAAGGATCTCATTCGGCTTATCCCTGTGCCCCATCCATAATTTTTCTGGCTCTTCTTGATTCCAGTAAGCAGAGCTCTTGCTGCCATCGATTTCAAAGCTTAAACGATTTTTTCGGCCTGCACTTACTTGTGAAACAGTGAAGACTCCTCTTGATCCATCTTCAAAACGAACTAGTACGGATGCATAGTCTTCTGTATTAATTGAAACATCCTCATATTCTACATCATCAGTACTTTGTGTACTGAAAGTGGCCACACTTCCAATTGCTTTCTTTCTAACTGGAATGACCGTTGCTAAATCAGCAAATACTTCTACAATCTTTTTACCGGTAACAAATTGAACGGTGTCACACCAATGAGACCCGATATCTGCTACTGCGCGAGATTTTCCGCCGACTTCCGGTGCTAAACGCCAGTTAAAATCCGTTTCATATAGTAACCAATCCTGCAAATAGCTTCCGTGAACCAAATTCACTTTCCCAAGGTCACCGTTAGCAATTTTAGCTCGCAGGTTTTGCACACTCGCATGCTGTCTGTAATTAAAGTTCACACCATGTACAACACCCTGTTTTTGAGCCAATACCAACAATTCCGCTGATTCTTCACTATTCATCGCAAGCGGTTTCTCTGAGATCACATGTTTACCTGCTAAAATAATTTCTTTATTAATCGCAAAGTGCACATGGTTTGGGGTACAATTATGAACTACCTGAATTTCGCTGTCACGCAGCATTTCAAGGTAATCTCCGTATGCTTTCGGAATTCCAAGTTCAGCTGCCTTTCTTTCCGCTTGTTCTTGACTCGTCTCGGCTAATGCTACGACTTCCACAAATCCAAGTCTTCTGATTGCTTCAATATGTGTCGGGCCAATGAAACCTGTCCCGATGATTCCTACTTTTATTTTTTCCATTTGTTTTCCGTCCTCCAATCGAACTTTTCGATTCACCCAAGAATGGGAAGAAGAATTTGGTGTAATCGATTACACAACCTTGCAAAAAAATATGTGTTTTGTCCTATAAATAAATAATTTACCTATGTTTCAAACCTCTACAAATGTAATGGATTACATTTTTATCGAAAAAAATTTGATTTCATTTATACTTTTAAATTAAGAAATAACCTTTCAGAATAAAATACCTTTTCACTTAGCACCAAAATATTTTACTCTTTTTTTCGACACCTTAATTGTAATCGATTACAGTATAGAATTCAATATTTTTTTTAAAACTTCCTTGATTCTTTTTTTATCAAAATGATTAAAACTGTTCTGGAACCAATGGAATCGCTGGTCCCCTAATAATGATAAATAGGGAGTGAACCATTATTAAGTTCACTCCCCTTTTGTTTTTAATTATTTTAATTCTAACAGAAATAGCTAAACTACTCTTCAACGGTAAGTTCTTTGCAAGATTCACGGACAATGAGCTTATCAGGAAGAATAAATTGATCTTTCTCTATTTCTTCATCTTTAATTAATTTTAACAGTAAACGCATCGCTTTTTGCCCCATATCAAACGTTGGTTGTGCCACGGTTGTTAGAGCAGGTTCAAAAATCGATGCAAATTGAATATCATCAAAGCCAACAACAGATAAATCTTCTGGAACTCTTAAACCTTTAGATTTAGCGGCTTTAATGGCACCCATAGCCATTTCATCATTACCGGCAAAAAGGGCTGTAGGAGGATTCTCTAGTGATAAAAATTTCATCATTAAATTAAAACCACTTTCAAAAGAGAATTCGCCTTCCTGTACCAAACTTGTATCCACAGACAGGCCATGTTGCGCCATTGCTTGATGAAACCCCCTGCATCGATCTCGTCCAACGACAATATTCAAGGGTCCGGAAATATGTCCAATTCTCTTGTGGTTTAAGCTAATTAGATATTCAGTTGCCTTTCTTGCACTGCTAACATTATCAATGGAGACCGTAGGCAGCTTGGAACCCTCATAGTATTCACACGCCAATACTACAGGGTAATCCCGGGATAAATCTTCTAATATTTTTTGATCGGTCCTTGCCGTTAATAATATCAACCCATCTGCTTTTTTCTGACCTAATATTGTTAAAAAACTAGTTTCGCTTTCGACATCGTTTCGCGCATCTCCTAGAAGTACTTGATATCCGTTTTCGATGGCAACGGATTCAATTCCGCGCAGCACCGCAGAAAAGAAAGTATTGGTTATATCAGGAACCACCACAAGAATTGTCTTGGTTTCAGATCTTCTTAATTGTCTTGCCAGCATATTAGGCTGGTAATTTAATTCTTTTATGGCTTCTAAAACTTTCTCAGCTGTTTCCTTTTTTACAGTCCCTGCATTACTTATGACTCGGGATACTGTGGCCGTTGAAACATTTGCCATTTTTGCAACATCCGCAATTCTGACCATATATTGCTTTCCCCTTCAGTGTTCGTTTACATTTATTGTAATCGATTACATTGAGAATTACAATAATTTTCGTAATTCAGCCATAAAACGGTATCATTTAAAAAAATTTTAAAATGCGGTAGATTACAATCACTAAATTTCTTCTCTTTTCTTATTCTTTGGGTTAAGTATAAGTATAGTATTTGCTTTCCTAATTGATCTCCTGTTGATTTTTGTAATTAATATTTAATATCGCCAATGGGGTCCATGAACCATGGTAAGGCTTTAACAAGACAATTCCAACCATTGGTGCAATTCCACCAAAAAAGACAAGTCCAGTTTAATAGCCAAGGGTAATTCCTTTTTTTCATCAATTTTCTAAACCGATATTACATTTACACCTTCACAACTAACTTAGACTTTAACTATTTTTAAAATTTAAACTTTTTTATTAAAATCATAGATATCAACCATACTGGAGCTAAAATAGAGTTACATTAAAAAAACTGACCCAATTATGGTCGTTCTACGACCTATTGAATCAGCGTTTTTAATATAAAGGATTGCATTCCCCAAAAGATGGTGGAAAAATTACCGTAAAATCGAGTACCGAAGTTCTTCTAGCTCTAATATTTCTGTTTGATAAATACTTGTTTCAGTATCAGAAGATGTTTTTTTACTTCCAATTATACACTTCACTACTTCTTCAACATTCCCGTAAAAAGAAAGTTGAATCATTGTTAGTTGCAAGCCAGTAAGATCTCTATCAATAATTTGCAATACTTCTGGATTTTTGGTGATTAGAAAAACTTTATCCATGGTAACAAGTAAAGCGATTTTTTCATATTGCAAATTAAAAGGTGATTCGTAAAGGAGCTCACAAGTTAGCCATGAAATGTTATCCTGACTTTGTAATAGCACGGCGTCATATTTTCGTTCTATTAAATACTCTCTTAGAATGACTAGCTTTAATTTTATATAATGTAGTATTTTTGAAATTGGCACCACCATTTCCAAGTTCCTCACCCCTACTTCTGTCTTTATTTTATTTATCACAAAGCTTACTAGTAACCCTATTTACGTATATTGCGCGTCGTTTCCTCATAAAAAATGGATTTTGCATGCTTGTTTGTAAGGCTTATTTTTTTCCAACCGATGTTAGTCAACAAAGCACTTAATAAGATAAGAAAAATTCCAAATTTTTGACTTCGGCCTAAACTTTCATGAAACAGCAAATAACTAAACAACACGGTTATGATTGGCTCAAAAATGCTTAGCAGTGCTGCTTTTGAACTTCCAATACGTTCTATTCCCTTCGCAAAAGTAAGGATTGCTAAGAAAGTGGAAAAGAACGAAATCCCTAATACAGATAACCAGCCTGAAGCGTGAAAATTAAGATTGACATCTTGTCTAAACATGGAAAATATAAATATTGATATGGATGCAAAGGATGTCACAAAAGCCGAACTAATATACACATTAATCTCACCTTGGATTTTTTCTGTTAGAATGATATAAACTGAATATAAAACGGCGCATCCTACACTTGACATCAAACCTATTATATTAATCTGATTAAATTCTGCACCGAGAACGAAATAAAGCCCTAATAAGGAAAATATAATTGAAACACTATGGGATTTCTCAAATAATTGCTTGGAGAACATACTATTTAAGATCATTACAAATAATGGATACAAATAATATGCTGTAGAAGCTAAGGAGACAGGCAATAAGGAAAATGATGTGAATAACAGAATAGCCATCAGAGCATAGCCTCCCGTTCCCATCATAAATAAAATGGAAATTTGTTTGAATCGCAATTGAAATGGAATTTTTTTAAACAGTATCAAAGACCAAAATAATACTGCTGCAAAGAAAAATCTAAAAAATAATAGAGTACCTATGGTAATATTAGCTGCATAAGCATATTTTGCTAGAATACCCATTATTCCGAAACAAGACGCAGACAATAAGACTAGTAAAAAGCCGAAAATATAATACATTGATTTTCACCTATTTTGATTCTTTCCTTATAATGCTATCCGTATAAAATGCAATATTTTTTATTTTAACTTAATGCATATTATTTATTAATTTTTGCATAGTTATGATCTCCTCATCTATTTTACGAGTCATAACTAAAACATCCGGGTCAGATAAAGGTTTTTCTTTAGAAATATTTAAGAGTTCCTTCCGATATTTTTCTATTCTATATTTTATATCGAGTATCTTTTTGAAAATCATTTATTTAACTCCCTTCTAAGTCATAGCCTCCTGTAATCGATTACTATTCTTTTTAACCATACTAAAAAAATTTGACACAGATTACTCACCATTACTAAATGGTTTAAGTGTACTTTTAATGAATAATCTGTGTCAGTATATTTTGGGGAATTATTCTAAGCTCTTGACCAGATTACTCAACATATAAGAAACGATTGAACGTATGAAGCGGCTCCAACCCATTCTTACGAACCACTACTTGATCCTCTGTCCGAACACCACCGATTCCTGGTACAATTAGGGATAATTCATAGGCAAAGGTTTGTCCTTCTTCTAAAACATTCGCGCAGCCAGGTCCGATTTCAGGAATATCCTCTTCAGGGTCCATACCTGTTGCATGGGCACCAGTTCTACCTTCACTCACTTCTACTAAATATTCATCTACTCCATGCTTTCTGAACGCTTCCCGAATCACCCGGTCAGCCTCAATTCCTGTCATACCAGCATAAATTTTTGGTAAACACTCTTCATATCCAAGGGAACATGCTTCCATCAAGCGCTTTGCTTCATCTGATACATTGCCGTAACAAATGGTACGGGCATTGTCGGAAGCATAATCATTTACACGAATACCATAGTCCATCATGACTAGTTCTCCGCGGCGGATTGATCTCGTAGTTGGACGCTTAAATAGTACATCTGTATGCTCTCCCGCCTGGATCATGATGTCATATGCAATCGCGTGTCCACCATTTGCAAACATAGCGGCGTAAACCAAAGATGTTGCTTCCAATTCCGTGATGCCTTCGCTGTCTCGTAATAGATCCATCAACATTTGAATACCGGCATTACTTACACGTGCCGCCCGCTTCATGGATGCAATTTCTGCTTCATTTTTCACTGACTTTAATTGCTCAATAATTGTAGAACGCTGAACATCTGCATCACCGAATGCATTATTAATTGGGAACCAGAATTCTAAATCCATATACGTATAGCCACTAATACCAATTTTCTTTGGTTTGTCTTTCGCCGCACGTTCTTTTAGGAATGGTGCCCATTCAGAACGAATTTCCCGGATATCGCCTCCCATAACACTCATGGCTGAACTACCATGTGCAGAAGGAATTTCACTGCTTGGAAGGAAGAAAACAGGGTCACGGTCAGGCACCAAGTATATTAACATTGGTTGAGGATAAACCCCGTCAATTGTACGGTAATTAACCAGCCAGCGGATATTGGACATGCGGTAACAATCCCCGAATACGATTAAAGCATCCAGACCTTCATCGACTATCTTTTGTTTCGCAATTTCAACGCGGGCTTTGTACTCTTCATTCGTGATCGTTTCACCAGGTCCCTGGAACTCTCCATAACGGATTAACTTTTCAAACCTGTCAGGCAGCCATTTTAACGCTTTTTCTGAAATCATATTCTTTATTCCCCTCTCAAAAAGTGATTTTTTTATTTTATTGCTTCAACTATTTCATTATTAATCTATTAAATAGAGGCCCATGCAGGCTTCTCTTCTTAGCTAGCCTGTCAATCATGACCGTAAATCAACTTTCAGCCTGCATGGAATTTATTCAATTACTCAACATATAAGAAACGATTGAAAGTATGAAGAGGTTCCAACCCGTTCTTACGAACGACCACTTGATCCTCTGTCCGAACCCCGCCGATTCCTGGAACAATGAGGGACAATTCATAGGCAAAAGTTTGTCCTTCTTCCAGCACATTCGCGCAGCCAGGTCCGATTTCAGGAATATCTTCTTCAGGGTCCATACCTGTCGCATGGGCACCAGTTCTACCTTCACTCACTTCTACTAAATATTCATCTACCTCGTACTTTCTGAACGCTTCACGAATCACCCGGTCAGCCTCAATCCCTGTCATACCGGCATGAATTTTTTGTAAGCACTCTTCATATCCAAGAGAACATGCTTCCATCAAGCGCTTTGCTTCATCTGATACATTGCCGTAACAAATGGTACGGGCATTGTCGGAAGCATAATCATTTACACGAATACCATAGTCCATCATGACTAGTTCTCCGCGGCGGA